>CADCQH010000001.1 GCA_902803605.1 uncultured Bacteroidales bacterium
AAAATCTTTCCTAAATTTGCAAACATATTAAGTACTAAAAGAACAATAAATGGTTTTTACTGCACAACAAATAGCAGGTTATACAGGCGGAACAGTAGAAGGTGATCCTAATGTGACGATTGGCTCTTTTGCCAAGATTGAAGAAGGTGTTGAGGGTGCCCTTTCTTTTCTGGCCAATCCCCAATATGAAAGTTATATTTACGAGACGAAATCAAGTGTCGTGCTCGTCAATAAAGATTTTCAGCCATCTCAGGAGGTGAAAGCCACTCTCGTGCGCGTGGACAATGCTTATGAATCAGTGGCGAAATTGCTCCAACTCTACCAAAGCATGCAACAGAAGCGTGTGGGAATTGATTCATTGGCATTCATTCACTCTTCAGCCAAAATAGGTAAGGATTGTTACATAGGTCCCTTTGTTGCGATAGGTGAAGGTGTGGAGATTGGTGACGGCGTGGTGTTGCATCCTCATGTCACCATCGGCAGAAATGCCAAGGTGGGTTCCAATACGGAGATATATAGTAATGCTGTGGTGTATCACGACTGTGTTGTGGGTAACAATTGCATCCTACATGCAGGATGTGTGATTGGTGCCGATGGTTTTGGTTTTGCTCCCACGCCAAATGGCTATGACAAGATTCCTCAGATTGGTATTGTGACGATAGAGGATGATGTGGAGATTGGTGCCAACACTTGCATTGACCGCTCAACGATGGGCAGCACCATTATCCGTAAAGGAGTAAAACTGGACAATCTTGTGCAGATTGCTCACAATGTTGAAGTGGGGCAGAATACGGTTATGTCAGCTCAGGTTGGTGTAGCAGGCAGTTCGAAAGTGGGTGAGTGGTGTATGTTTGCCGGACAAGTGGGTATCGCAGGACACCTGAAAGTGGGTGACCGTACGACATTGGGTGCCCAATCTGGTTTGGCTGGAGGAAATCTTGCCAAGAAAGGTGGTGCCACACTGATGGGTTATCCTGCAGTGGAACATAGGAAGTTTGCCAGAAACATGGCTGCTCTCAATTCGCTCCCAGACTTGCTCAAGGAAGTGGCAGAATTGAAGAAAGAATTAGAAGAACTTAAAAACAACAAATAAATGCAGAATCAAAAGACCCTGAAGGAATCATTCACCCTGAAAGGTAAAGGGTTGCACACCGGCCAGTTCATCACGGCTGTGTTCAACCCGGCAGAAGATAATTACGGATACAAAATTCAAAGAACGGATATTGAGGATCAGCCTATTATTGATTGCAATGCTGATCTGGTAGGTGACACACAGCGTGGCACCGTTCTTGTGAAAGGTGACGTCAAGATAAGCACGATTGAACATGCAATGGCTGCACTGTATGCCAGCGGTATAGATAACTGCCTCATTCAATTGGATGGCCCAGAGATGCCAATCTTGGATGGTAGTGCATTGCAGTTTGTGGAGGCGATTCAGAAAGTGGGCTTGCAGGAACAGAATGCCAAGAAAGATTATTATGTGGTGAAGCACAAGATGGAAATCAAGGGAGAAAATGGTGAACACTTGATTCTTCTTCCAGATGACCATTTCTGTGTGAACGCTCAGATTGCTTTCAATTCGAAGATTTTGGATAACCAGTTTGCTAATCTTGACCATATTGAGGATTTCCCTACAGAGATTGCATCGGCACGTACGTTCGTATTTGTACGAGAGATTGAGCCACTGCTGAATCTGGGACTCATCAAAGGTGGTGATCTCGACAATGCCATCGTGATTTATGAGAAGGAATTGCCTCAAGATCGGTATGATAAACTTGCTGACACGTTAGGTATTCCTCACATGGATGCCACTCGTTTAGGTTACATCAACCATAAACCTCTCACGTGGGACAATGAGACGGCACGCCACAAACTTCTTGACATTATTGGAGACTTGGCATTGGTGGGCAAACCCATCCTCGGTCGTGTCATAGCCACGAAGCCTGGTCATACAATAAATAATAAGTTCGCGCGCGCAATAAAGAAAGACATCAAGAAGCATGAGGTGCAGTGTCCAGTATACGATCCGAACATTGAACCGTTGATGGATGTGAACAAAATCCGTCATTTGCTTCCTCACCGCTATCCCATGCAGTTGGTGGATAAGGTGATTGCCGTGGATGATTCTGAAATAGTTGCAGTTAAGAATGTGACCAGCAATGAACCATTCTTCATGGGACACTTTCCTGAAGAGCCCGTCATGCCAGGTGTGTTGATTGTTGAGGCGATGGCACAGGCAGGTGGTCTGTTGGTGTTGAACAATGTGGAAGAGCCTGAACGGTGGTCCACTTATTTCTTGAAGATAGACAATGTGAAGTTCCGTCGTAAAGTGGTACCAGGGGATACGTTGATTTTCAAGGTGAAAATGATGGGACCATTGCGTCGTGGTATCGCAACAATGGCAGGTCTTGTCTTTGTAGGTGAGACTGTGGCTGCAGAGGCAGAATTTACGGCACAAATAGTGAAGAACAAATAAATTCAGTATATGGCAAAGATAAGTCCTTTAGCCTTTATAGACCCAGAGGCAAAGATTGGTGAGAATTGTGAGATTGGTCCGTTCTGTTTCATTGATAAGAATGTGACCGTGGGTGATAACAATGTGTTGATGAACAGTGTGACATTGTTGTCAGGCACTCGTTTGGGAAATGGTAACACCCTTTTCCCTGGTGCAGTGATTGGTGCAGTGCCTCAGGATTTAAAGTTCCAGGGTGAGGAAACCATTGTGGAGATTGGTAACAATAACAAGATACGTGAGAATGTGACGATCCATCGTGGTACAGCCAGCAAGGGCAAGACCATTGTAGGCAGCAATAACCTCATTATGGAGAATGCTCATATTGCTCACGACTGTGTATTTGGAAGCGGTATCATCATGGGTAACTCCACGAAATTGGCAGGTGAGGTTATCATTGATGACAATGCCATCATTTCTGCCGTGGTGCTGGTGCATCAGTTCTGCCGCATTGGTGGCTATGTAATGGTGCAGGGTGGCACTCGCACCAGCAAGGACATCCCCCCCTTCGTCATCGCAGGTCGTGAACCCGTGGCATATGCAGGATTGAACATCATCGGTTTGCGTCGTCGAGGTTTCAGCCGTGAGTTGATTGACAACATCGCCCACGCCTACCGCCTGATTTATCAGTGCAACCTCACTGTGAACGAGGCGATGGATGCCATCAAGAACGAAGTGCCGATGAGTAAGGAAATTGAATACATCATCGACTTCGTCAGCAACTCTCAAAGAGGCATCATCCGCTAACAATCAACTATCAACGCTAAACACAAATGATATACAGATTTATTATCATCTCCGATGAAGCAGATGGCTTCATGCGAGAAATCCAAATTGATGCAGATGCAAAGTTCTTGGAACTGCACAAGTTGATACTTGAATCATGCGGTTATGAGGATAATCAGTTGACTTCCTTCACGATTTGCGAGAATGGTTGGGAGAAAGGACAGGAGATTACCTTAGAAGAGATGGATACGGAGGCTGATGAAGATAGTTATATCATGGCAGAAACGGAACTGAGCGAGTTCTTGGAGGATGAGAAGCAGCATATGCTATATACCTTCGACCCTCTGGCTGACAGGGTGTTCTTCATTGAATTGTCTGAAATCAAGACTGGTAAATCTATGAAGGAAGGTAAGGTTACTCGTTCAATAGGTGAGCCTCCTGCCCAGACTTTAGACTTTGACGAGATGTTTTCCCGTAATCCTATTGTGGACGATTCTTCCATCATGGATGATGATGATATGTTTGGTCAAGAGGTGGACAGCAGTGAGATAGACCTTGAAGGTTTTGATATCAGCGACGAGTTCTAACATTTTATGAATGGTGTTAAAAGAGGTTCTGATAAAGATAAAAAAGTTGTAGTATGAGAAAACTGGGTATATTGATTATTGCCATGTTGATGGCGAGTGTAGGTGTCAATGCACAGGAATACACAAAAAGCACAGTCAAAGGCATTGCCAACGGCTTCATTTCTACCTTGATGCAGGGCAATCTGAAAGGTTCGCTGTTCTTTTTCGATCCTAAATATGTGGCAGAGCAGCATGACAGTTTTCTGGAAGGTCGCACTGAGCAGTTTGTTGAAGAGTTTTTGTCAGGAAACTACAAGAAAGGTTTTTATGACATCACTCCTGAACTCAGCAGAATCAAGTCGATGAAGGTGAAGAAAACTTGCTGTGACCTCCAAAAGGATGAAATTTACGCTGATGTGAAGATTGTGATGGATTATGGTGTGAAATACATTGTAAGGCTCAAATTGATAGTCACAGAATCAGGTGACCTGCGTTTTATAGGTGCTGTAGGATAAGATAATGAGACATGAAAACTCTTCTTGTCATTCTTGGCCCTACAGGAGTGGGCAAGACGGAATTGAGTCTGCAACTGGCTGAGTATCTCCAATGTCCTATTATTAATGCAGACTCACGTCAGATTTACAAAGATATAGAAATAGGAACTGCTTCACCCACAGTTGAGGAATTGGCGAGGGTAAAGCATTTTTTTGTTCATACGCTACCGCTCGATGCCTACTATAGTGCAGCTGAGTATGAGAAGGATGTGCTCACGCTTCTTGAAGAACTGTATAAGACTCACGACACGTTGCTTCTCTCTGGTGGCAGCATGATGTATGTAGATGCAGTAACAAAAGGCATTGATGACATTCCTACAGTGGACGAAGATACACGAGCCATGCTTCGTGAACGTTTTGAAAAAGAAGGCTTGGAACCTTTGTTGGCCGAACTGAAGCTATTAGATCCTGCTTATTACGACATGGTCGATAAGAAAAACCATAAGCGGGTGGTGCATGCCCTCGAAATTTGTTATATGACAGGCAAGACCTATACCTCATTCCGAACCCAGACGCAGAAAAGCAGGCCATTCCGTATTGTGAGGGTTGGACTTAGAAGGAATCGTGAACAATTGTTTGAACGAATCAATCAACGGGTTGATGCTATGATGCGTCAAGGATTGATGGATGAGGTCAAGCGAGTCTATCCGTTGCGCCACCTGAACTCATTGAACACCGTTGGTTATAAGGAACTTTTCAAGGTGCTTGATGATGAGTGGGAACTGCCGATGGCTGTGGAACGCATCAAAAAGAATACCAGAGTCTATGCCAAGAAGCAGATGACTTGGTATCAGCACGATGCAGACATTCATTGGTTAGATGCAGACTTGATGAGTGTTATAGAGATGGTGGAAACCATTCAGCGAACTCTTCAATAAAAGCAGGCTCCTCGTGAATGGGGAGCCTGCTTTTTGTAGAATAAGCATGACGAGTTTCCGTCTATTGTAACCCTTCTATGGATAGGGGATTACTTCAAGAGGTTTTGAATGAACTGCCACTCGCTCTCGTGACTCTTCACCTTCAGGAGGGTCTGGTCAACTACTACATACTCAGAGAGTCCCTGGCGTGGGGCACCCTTATGCCAGTCGTAGGTGTAGCCAAGACGAGTCCAAGGCAGTGGACTGTCATCTTCAAAAGCTGCAGACACATTGTAACGGAACCATTCGCGGAAGTTGGTGTCGCCCACCTTGTAGTTCTCATCAGCCCAATCTGGGAACTCGATGCCTGCGGAGGTTGTGTCGATGCTTGGGTCAGATGCAGGACGGAAGATACCGTTTACATCGGCATAGAACTGTACCATGATGTTGTAAGTGCAGTCAGGGCTAAGGCCGTACATCTGCAACATACGCATGTGAGCTGCTGCACTGTCAAGACCTTCAAAGGCAGCTTTCTTGGTGAGCCACTCACCAGGGATAGTCACCCAGGTACCCATTTCGCGGTCTATCTTGTAGGTGCCTTCTTGTCCGAAGAATTTCTGCAGACGGCTGCTGTCAACCAATGTGACGAGCAAAACCATGTCCTTTCCATCAATGGTTGCCCATTCCTCATTAGGTGTGCCCTTCTTAATAGGCATAAGGTTTACACCCACTTTGGTGGAGTCAAGTTCGCGGGCATCTTCTATGGCGGCATCGAGGTCTGCCTGTAACGCTTCCATGTTCTTATACCATAACGAGTCTTCCTCTGGTACGCTTGTTTCAGTATTAGTTTTGGTCACTTTGCCCACGCACGATGCCATTGCGACTACAGCTGCCACGATGGCGAAATGATAGAATTTCTTCATAATTGTTGATTTTAAATAGATGTATTTGTCAATAATGGATAACCTTTTATAATTCGTGATCTCCTAATTTCTCCAAAGGTGTCTTGGTCAGTTTGCTCCACGTTTCTTTCTTTATTCCCTCTTCGAAAGCATTGTCCTTGATGGTTTGTCGCTTCCATGTGAGGTAGTTCTCGCTGACGGTGGTCATCTCACCTGTATTGCGTGCCATATCAGTACTCTCCTTGCCAATCAAATGAAAGTCACCATTCTGAAAGCGGTATGTGTACTTGGTTTGGTTCGTATCATAAGAGCCAGCGCTGGCGAAGAAATCGGTGCTGATGTTGAGCGTGCCACGTTCGGTGATTTCGATGTCCACACCCACGCTTGTCCATTCGCTGTCGGGTTCAAACAGTTCCTTGTATTGTTTCCACTGCTTGTAGTTCCCGTCTTCCTGACCGAAATAGATGGCGAGGATATATGGATTGAAATTATACTCATAACCGTCATCACGCGTCATCATGTTCTCCTTGAAGTTTGGCTTCGCCAACACCACGAGGTCTTTGATGCCATCCTTATTCAGATCGCCTAATGCCTCTTTGTGTTCCCATCCTTCTGGTGTTATCAGCTCTGCCGATGTTCCCTGTTGCTTCAATGCCTGTGCATTCATGCTGAGGACATACAGACATAAGAGGATGGAAATGGTGGATTTCTTGACTGTCATTTTTGGTTTTTTAGTCCTTTTTATGACTGTTACCCAATTATTATTTCACTACGATGGAGTTGACGAATGGCTCGACAGCAGCTTCATATTCATTGGCAGCATCTTCCTTATAGGAGAAGTTTCCATAAGCCATATTGCCGCTCTCGCCAAGTACGTAGAAAAATTCTACGATTTCACCTCTATCTTCGTCTTTACAACGAATGGACAGGAGCTTGTCTTCAATCTTGGGATCTTGAAGAATTTCCATGTAGCGTTTTCTTTCAGCTATTTTCTTGTCGGCAAACTTTTGGAATTCCTCTGCCGTGGGAACATCTTCCGTCATCATGTTTACGTGGAGGCTTGCATTCTGGGCTGGTGCATTGCTCAAAAAGATAGTGTCACCCATACGGCCGTTGCTGAGGGCCTCGGGACAATCGAATGCGTAGCAGGCTCCGTCATAGTGGACAAAACCCTCGGGTAATTGATTAGTTCCTGCTTCAGCATCTGCTGAAGCGTTGCTCTTGTTGTTACATGCTACCATCATTACAGTCATCATAACGATGGCGAAAAGAGAAATTTTTTTCATTTTTGTTTGAGGTTTTGGGTAGTAGAAAAAAGTATTTGTCGTTGCAAAGATACGCATTTGTTTTAAAAGATACACTTTCCCCGATGTATTTTATTGCGTTTTCCCCGATGTCCGTTCGTTTTTTTGCTTCGTTTTCTTTCCTATACTTGCCAAAAGCATTTTCACCTTTCCATATAGAGAAAATTTTCATCATGCCTTCGCTGATGTCAATTCCGATGATTTTCAGAGGATGAAGCTTGCGATAAGCCAGGATAGCAAAGTCGCCAGTGCCGGCATCATCATCGTGACGCAGCATGTGATGAGTGAAAATACAATCCTTTTCTTCTTTTATCTATGATTATGGGGTTATTTTGCTGCTTCCGCGCTCTTGATGAGCTCAATGTTGACCTGCTCAATGATATCGAGTTTGATGGTGCTGTTGTCATTGACAGGTTTGTACCACAGATATTGACCAAAATACTCTTGCAGGTCTTTCGACGTGAAGCGATATCCATGATTGGCAAGAATGCGGTTGCGCATCAGACGCAAATCTGCCTTGGAAATTTCATTAAGATAGGGACGGTTCAGCACCAGTGTGACAGCGTTCTCTGGTTCTTCTTGTTGCATCATCTGTTGCATCATGACGCAGTCGTCGTATGAGTTGCGTGTGAGGTCCATCGTCCACGTCACGTCGCCGTTGCTAGGTTTGCGGAATGCAAGGAGATTCCTTTCTGCATGATGGATATACTGCACCCGTCCTCCCCATATGCTTCCAAAGGGAGGCTCATCTGCTTGACGACTGGGCTGCAGGGTATATTCACCCACCTTGCCATCCACCTTCTCCAATGTCAGTTCGTCACCGTCGTTACTGGTCATATAGACGATTTTCCCCATCCGCACTTCCTGCACAGTATAGAGTGATATACCATCGAAGAACCTGTCACCCTTCTTGATGGTTTGTGCCTGCATGCCACAGAGGGCACACGCCCACATAAGGATAGAAAAGAGAATTGTCCGCATCTTTTTAGGTTTAGTACAGTTAAATAAGTAGTAAACAGGATATATAGATGAGGCAAAGTTACGAAATTAAAGTGAAAAGTGGAACGTGAAATGTGAAAAAATCACTTTTTCCAAAAATCCCACGATGCAATGGCTTGTAAATGCAACATCTCCAACCCGTTTTTCACTGTGGCACCCTGTGACGCACCTTTCTTCATGAAAAGTGTCTCAAGCGGGTTGTACACCAAGTCATACAAGAGGTTGTTCTCGTTCATGACTTCGTAGGGAAGGGCAGGACACTCATCAACATGAGGATACATACCTACAGGAGAGCAATTGACAATGACCTCATACTCCCTCAACACCTCATCTGTCACCTCCTCATAAGTGAAGACCCTCTCTGTCCCTTGGACATCTCCCCCTTTATGGGGAGAGCCATCCGGCTTGCGTCTACTGACGAAAGCGGTTTCCATCCCCAACTTCTTTTCCAATCCATAGCGAATGGCTTTCGATGCGCCTCCCGTTCCGAGTATCAGCGCCTTCTTGTGATGAGGCTTCAACAAGGGCTTGATGCTTTCCACAAAGCCAATCACATCACTGTTGTAACCTGTCAGCTTCACGCCTTTCATCACTTTTTCCTCGAAACCGTCTAAGTGTTCTACCTTCACTACATTCACCGCGCCAATCGCCGTCGCCTCTTCACTGATGTCATCCAGATAGTGCATCACCTGCTGCTTATAAGGGATAGTAACGTTCAGCCCTCTCAATTCAGGGCTGTTCTTGATGATGTTGGGAAATTCCTCGATGCTTGGAATTTCAAAGTTCAGATATTGTGCATCAATCCCCTCCGTTGCAAATTTCTCCGTGAAGAACTTGCGAGAGAACGAATGTCCCAGGGGATATCCAATGAGTCCGTATGTTGTCATTTTTTTGCTGTATATAGGATGCACATGCCGAAGGCAAGGCGTTTGTAGTTCACGTTGTGGAATCCGGCTTGTTGGATGATGCTTTGCATGCGTTCCGCTTGGGGCACGGCATCCATCGTGTCGGGCAGGTAGGAATAAGCGGTATTGTCCTTCGAGAATAGTTTTCCCAACAAAGGCATTATACATTTCTTATATATATAGAAAAGTTGTTTCATGGGAAACGAAACGGGGGTACATAGATCCACTACAGACAAGTGTCCGTCATTTGTCAGCACGCGATGCATCTCTTTCAGACACTCGTCGAGGTTCTGAAAATTCCTTAGGGCAAAAGCAGAGATGACAGCGTCGAAAGAGTTGTCATTAAAGGGAAGATTGGCACAATCTTCATTTTGGAAGGAAATCTTGTCGGAGAGTCCGAGTTTAGCCACTTTTTCTCTACCGATGTTCATCATGCCTTCGCTGATATCAATGCCAATGATCTTCAGAGGATGAAGCTTACGATAAGCAAGGATAGCGAAGTCGCCAGTGCCTGTGGCAATGTCGAGTACGCTATCCGTGCTTTGTCTGTTTTTGAGTAGATAGTCAATGGCGTTATTCCTCCATATCTTGTCAACACCAAAACTGAGGGTATGGTTCAGCGTGTCGTAAGAATGGGCGATGTTGTCAAACATCTGCTCCACCTGCTCACGCTTCGTTCCTTCTTCGCCGTATGGCTTTATCTGCTCTTGTTCGTACACTTATTTACTTGCTAAATAAGTATTTACATTATTTTCGATACGCTTGGCGATGTCTTCGTCGCTTGTCTCCTTCACGAATTTTTCGCCGATGATATGCTCGTAGAGTTCGATGTAACGCTCAGAAACAGATTCAGCATATTCATCTGTGATTTCGGGCATTACTTGTCCAGGCTGGTTCATGAAGTTGTGGTCGATGAGCCACTGACGCACAAACTCCTTCGAGAGCTGCTTCTGAGGTTCACCCTTTGCAAATTTCTCCTCATAGCCGTCAGCATAGAAGTAGCGGCTAGAGTCGGGTGTGTGTACCTCGTCAATCAGATAAACCTTGTCGTCACGCTTGCCAAATTCATACTTTGTATCCACCAAGATGAGTCCCTTCTCTGCGGCTATCTTTGTGCCGAGTTCGAAGAGCGCGTAGGTGTATTTCTCCATCACCTCATAGTCCTCCTTACTCACAAGACCCTGAGCGATGATTTCTTCCTTCGAGATATTCTCGTCGTGACCCTCGTCAGCCTTTGTGGTGGGGGTGATGATGGGCTTGGGGAATTTCTGGTTCTCTTTCATGCCCTCAGGCAGGGTGATGCCGCAAAGTGTGCGGTTGCCAGCCTTGTACTCTCTCCATGCAGAGCCAGTCAGGTAGCCACGGATAATCATTTCCACGCGGAAACCTTCACACTTCAGGCCTACCGTCACCATCGGATCAGGCGTGGCGAGTTTCCAGTTGGGCACGATGTCTGCACTGGCATCGAGAAACTTGGCTGCAATCTGGTTCAGCACTTGGCCTTTGAAGGGGATGCCCTTGGGCAGCACCACGTCGAAGGCTGAGATGCGGTCAGTGGCAACCATTACCATGAGGTCATCATTGATGTTATACACGTCACGTACTTTGCCGTGATACACTTCCTTTTGTCCAGGGAAGTTGAAATCAGTTCTAGTTAATGCTTTAGCCATTGTCTTACAATATTTAGTTATTCATTCTTGTTTTCATTGAACAGCGGGTACTTCGTTTCGCTCTCGTACTGATGATAGGCGTTCACAATCCTCGTCACCAGCTTGTGCCGTACGATGTCCCTTTCATCCATCTCCACAAAGGCGATGCCTTTCACGTCCTTCAGCACCTCCTTTGCCTCCTTCAGACCGCTCTTCACGTTGCGGGGTAGGTCTATTTGGGTGAGGTCGCCTGTAATGATCATCTTTGTGTTCTGTCCCATACGGGTGAGGAACATCTTGATTTGCTGGGTGGTCGTGTTTTGTGCCTCGTCGAGGATGACCACTGCATCGTTCAGTGTCCTACCCCGCATGAAGGCGAGTGGGGCAATCTGAATCACGTTCTGCTCCATGTATTCCGTCAGTTTCTGTGCAGGAATCATGTCTTGCAGGGCATCGTAGAGCGGTTGCAGATAGGGGTCAATCTTCTCTCTCATGTCGCCAGGTAAGAATCCTAACTTCTCGCCAGCTTCCACAGCGGGTCGGCACAAGACGATTTTTCTGATTTCCTTGTTCTTCAGAGCGCGTACAGCCAGTGCGATGGACACATACGTCTTGCCAGAGCCTGCAGGACCGATGGCAAAGAGCATATCGTTTTTGCAGTATGCGTCCACCAACGTCTTTTGATTCTCCGACCTTGGCGCAATCGCCTTGCCTGTCACACTGTAGCAGATGGCGTTTCCCTCCCCGGCGTGTCCATTGGGCTGCTCGCCTTTTACAATCTGCAAGATGTCTTCTTCGCTCAGCGAGTTGTACTTTGTGCAGTGCTCCTGCATCCGTTGTACATTCTCCTCGAAGGCGCACATCTCCTCCTCGTCGCCCATCACCTTGATGATGTTGCCACGTGCCACGATTCTCAACTTCGGATACAATGCCTTAATCATTTGCAGATGCACGTTCTGCACGCCATAGAAGGTCAAGAGGTCGATATCTTCCAAAACAATCATTTTCTCAATCATAGTGCAACGGTACGATTAAGTGAGAGAAAATGCATATAAGATTCTGAACATCCCGTCTTACTGTTTTGCGTTATTGTTTCTGAGCCAGAAAGACTGGAGCCCCCCTTCGGTCATAGGGATGACAAACTCGTATTTCACGTATTCGGATGTGCGTTTCTGCATATCTTGTACAATCGTCTCAATCTGTTCATCGGTCAGTTTATCGGGATCGAATCCATTAGAGTAATCATATTCTGACAAATGAGCCATGGACTTGGGGTACTTGAAATAGATTGGAAATTCATTCGGTTTATTTTCGATGAAAGTCAGTCTATCGATGTTGGGGTCATAGTCGATGAAAACAGAATTCTTCTCAGGGAAGGCCATGTAGCCGTCCATCATCACGCCTACTTCAAAGCGTTCGCCCTGGAGTTCATCCATGATGGAACATATAACGATTCCCTTGTACTTGCCGTCTTTCACCACTCTTGTGTGTACCCAGTCATATTCATCGGCCAGTTCTTTCAACATATCCTCCGTCAGCGTTTCGGGTTCCACATCCGCAGCATCGCCCTTCCTGATATATCCGAATTCCATATCCGAACGCTCGTTGTGTATGCTCACCTTGTAGAAGCTACCTTCCTCGCCCGACTCTTCTCCCAACACTGCCAGCACTTCGCCAGGATAGGCTGGAGTATTGCTGCACAGGTAGCCGTCGGGCACTTTCTCGTCCGACCATTTGTCCACAATATCGGCCATGTCGGATTCGATGTCTTCCACCCATGTCACTCGCCATGGACTGGATATATAGGAACTTTCCACATCGACATCACGGTACACATTAGTCCCATCTTCAGCCACAACTCTTACGAACTTCACCATCGTAGGTTTAGCCACATTCAATGGATTTGACACGGCAGTGGAGTCGCCACCGTCCTGATTGGATTCACCATTTGTGCCACCCTTGCAATTCCACATCATCAAGGAGACGCAGATAGCCATCACACAAAGCGCAATTTTCTTCATTTCCGTTAAAGTTTTGATTGGTTTCATTTGAATTCAAGGGACAAAGATAGTGCAAAAAAATGAGTTGGAGTTAAAAAACAGGGAGAAATTTGGTTGTACTCTAAATTGTTGTTAACTTTGCAGCGCATTTGGTTCCCCCCCACATCATTTTTTTTGAGGGTGTGGCGACGGGGCTAAGATGGGAATGCAGTGAACATTCTGCGACCTTACCCGATGCTGTGAGTTCTTTTTATAGGGTGACCAAACATGTCACTGGAATAAAGCCTATCCTCGAACGAGGCATTTGAAGAAAATGCAGAAGTTATGGCTTTGAAAATTTCGGGAAGACGGTTGCCCAAGGATAAGTCAGAAGACCTGCCATTTGCCATTAGAAACGCGTGTCTGCGGGATTACGGACATCGACGGAAACAGCAATACCTATTCTTACTATCATTAAAAACGTTGTAAATACTGATTTGCTTCGACTCTTGACCATTGCTGGTTTTTGTGTGATGCCGATGCTGATGTC
>CADCQH010000002.1 GCA_902803605.1 uncultured Bacteroidales bacterium
GTTCCACCTCTCTGCTGAGCAGTTCAAGAACATCGTGATTGCATACGAACCCATCTGGGCTATCGGTACAGGCAAGACTGCTACTGCTGACCAGGCTGAGGAGATTCATGCTTACATCCGTTCAGTCATCGCAGAGAAGTACGGCAAGGAAGTGGCAGCTGAGACTTCCATCCTCTATGGTGGTTCTTGCAAGGCTTCCAACGCTCCTGAACTCTTCGCTAAGCCTGACATCGACGGTGGCCTCATTGGTGGCGCATCCCTCAAGGTTGCTGACTTCAAGGGCATCATCGACGCTTGGAAATAATTAAACTTTACTTAAGAATTAAGAATTAAGAATTAAGATTGGTCAAAGATGGTGTCTATCCGTTCAGAAATCTTAACTCATAATTCTTAATTCTTATTTCTCAATTCAATAGAAATCCTCAATTCAACTCTCAAATGAAAAGACTTCT
Source organism: uncultured Bacteroidales bacterium (assembly GCA_902803605.1). Lineage (GTDB taxonomy): Bacteria > Bacteroidota > Bacteroidia > Bacteroidales > Bacteroidaceae > Minthosoma. The sequence continues at coordinate 453 of CADCQH010000002.1, forward strand.
AACGCTCACAATTTCAATTATTTTGTGTACTATCACCATGTCTGCACAAGATTTCACCGACCACATCCAGAGCGCAGTGGCAGGGCAAGGCACAGTGACAGTACATCAGGACTCCATTCTTGACGATATGGTGAATGGCAAGAAGCAGTTCGTCCCAGAGAAGAAGGAGGAAAGACGCGACCTTCCAGGCATTCCAAGAGGCAAGAAGACCAAGGCCCGTGGCTATCGTATCCAGGTGTATTGGGGAGGTAGCACCCGTGCTGACCAGACCAGTGCACAGCGTGCTGGTAACAGGGTCTCGACCATTTTCCCAGAACTCCGTGTCTATACTACGTTTGAATCTCCTAACTGGCGTTGCCGTGTAGGTGACTTCGTCACTCGCAAGGAGGCGGATGACTATCTCTCCAAATTGAAGAGCGCACGGCTGGCTGATGGTGCCATCATCGTCAAGAGTGAGGTATATGTCTATCAATAACAGATTAGAAAAATGAATAAAGAAGAAAAGATAGAACTTCTGAAGGAAACCTGTAGAAAGAGCCTTGAAGCCATCGGCGAAGACCCTCAGCGTGAGGGACTGCAACGCACGCCAGAGCGTTTGGCACGCACCTTTCTTGAACTGACCAGAGGCTATGCGATGGATCCTGTAGCCACGCTCAAGTCGGCTGTGTTCCATGAGGATTATGATCAGATGGTGGTGGTCAAGGATATTGAGTTCTATTCTCTTTGTGAGCACCACATTTTGCCGTTCTTTGGTAAGGTGCACGTGGCTTATATTCCTAATGGCAACATCGTAGGTCTCAGCAAGATACCTCGAATGGTGGACATTTTCTCCCATCGTCTGCAAGTGCAGGAGCACCTCACCAAGCAGATTTGTGACTGCCTCCAGCAAGCCCTCAATCCGTTAGGTGCCATCGTAGTGGTGGAAGCACAGCACATGTGCATCCAGATGCGTGGCATCGAGAAGCAAGGCTCCATCACGCAAACCATCTATTACACAGGTGTATTCGAAAATACAGAGAAACGCAAAGAATTCCTCAATTTAATTAAACGTTGATTCCGCAATCCACCATCGACCGTATCGTTGACGCTGCCAATATTGTTGATGTCGTCTCCGATTACGTCACACTTCGCCGTGCAGGTGCAAGTTACAAAGGATTGTGTCCTTTCCACGACGACAAGACCCCCTCGTTCTCTGTCTCGCCAGCCCGTGGCGTGTGCAAGTGTTTCAGTTGCGGCAAGGGTGGCAATGCTGTCCATTTCATCATGGAGATGGAACAGATGAGTTATGTCGAGGCGCTGAAGCATTTGGCAAAGAAATACAGCATTCCTGTTGAAGAAGAGGAAATGACTGATGAGCAGCGGCAGAAGATGAATGAGCGTGAGAGCATGTTTGCTGTCAACGAATGGGCTGCCAAGTACTTCAGCCAGACCATGATGAACAATCAGGACGGACGTGCTGTAGGACTTGCCTACTTTCGCAGTCGTGGCTTTCGTGATGACATCATCGCCAAGTTTCGTCTGGGCTTTTGTCTCGACAGTCCTGATGCGATGTCGAAAGAGGCAAAAGCCAAAGGTTACAATGAGAAATACCTGGTGGACACAGGCTTGTGCGTCAAACGTGACAACGGCACCATCTACGACCGTTTTCGTGGACGTGTCATGTTCCCTTGGATAGCCGTCAACGGCAGGGTTGTGGCCTTTGGTGGTCGTGTGCTTGATGGACGCACCAAAGGTGTCAATCAGAAATACGTCAACTCTCCTGATTCCCTCATCTATCACAAAGCCAACGAACTGTATGGCATCTTCCAGGCGAAGAAGCAGATTGCCAAGGAAGACATGGTTTATATGGTGGAGGGTTACACTGACGTGCTCGCCATGCACCAATGTGGCATCGAGAACGTGGTGGCCAACTCAGGAACTGCCCTCAATGAGGCACAGATTCATCTCCTCCATCGTTTCACCAACAATATCACCCTGCTTTACGATGGCGATGAGGCGGGTATTCATGCTGCCACACGTTCGACGGACATGCTCCTTGCTGAGGGCATGAACGTGAAGATTCTTCTTCTGCCCGATGGAGATGACCCTGACAGTTACTCACGCAAGCACAATGCACAGGAATTCAAGGAGTATGTAGCCGCTCATCAGACCGACTTCATCCTTTTCAAGACCAACCTCCTGCTCAAAGATGCGCAGCGAGACCCCATCAAGCGTGCCCAACTGACAGAGGATATCGTGAAGAGCATCGCAGTCATCCCAGACGAAATCATCCGTTCCACCTATGTGCATGAATGTGCTGAAATCCTCAACATGGACGAAGCCATCCTCATGCGTGGCGCCAACAAGAACCGTGCTGCCATCCTCGAGAATCTGAGGAAGGAGGCACAGCGTGAGAGAGAGAGACAGATGCGTTTGCTGAATCAGGGTGCAGAGACGACGGAGGGAGGCAATTCCTCTGCTGGGCCAGCCACTACGTCCTCCACATCTGCTTCTACAGCCGATGCTTCTGCAGCCAATGCTTCTGCTTCCGAGGATGACCCCTTTGCAGGTCTCACGCCTGTTGATGACACTACCCAGCAGCTGGCACCAGAAGAGAACCAAGTGGACATTCAGTCCGTCATCACCAAACAAAGCCAGTCAGAACAAAGGTTTCTGGGTTTGGAACGACTGTTGATGACCCTTGTCACACGTTATGGTGAGCAACTGGTCGAGGGGCAGGATGAAAATGGCGAGCCGAAGCAGATGTCCCTGGCTGAATATGTGGAGGGGGACCTCAGTTATGATGACATTACCCTCCGTTCACCGCTCTATGCCAAAATGCTCGCACTTACCTGTCAACATGTTCACGACGAGGATTTTGTGGCTTCCAAATACCTTGTTAACAATCAAGATGAGGATGTCAGTCGTGAAGCTGCCGACCTCATCAGCGACCGTTACCAGCTCAGCAAGGGCAACCAGATGTCGCAGAGCGAAGAAGAACGTATCGTGCCTAACCTCTCCCGCATTCTTCTCGATTACAAGAACGCCATTGTCGAGGAAGACTTGAAACAATGCAATGCCGACCTTACCCGTCCAGAGGTGAAGGCCGACATCACTCAGACCCTTGCCATCATTCAGCGCATAAAAGAACTTGGCGAACTGCAAAGGCAACTCGCCAAGTTGTTAGGTGACAGGGTGGTGGTGAAGTGAAAGTCGTCTCACTTGATCACGGCTTTCACGTTGGTCACCATGTTCTTGTGCTGCTCGTCTGGTTCAGAGAGTTTAGAGGTGAGTGCGACATTACCAGCCTTGCTCTTGGTGGTGAAAGTTCCTGAATAGATGATGTCGCTGTTATTGTAGAGCGTAGCCTCGACAAACACCTTGTACGTTCCTTGAGGCACGGCTTTGCCCTGCTGGTCAGTAAGGTTCCACGTGAAGGTTTGGAGCGCATCAGCCTGTGGAGTGGCTCCTGTGACTGCATCCAGCTGCTGGTCAGTCTTTTCGCTGGCTTTCGACACCTTCACCCATGTAGGCACACAAGCAGGGCGCAGGACGTAGCCACGTTGTGCTGGCTGGTTGCCACGGGCACGACCCTTGGTGGTGAATGAGGTGACGAAGAGCGTCTTTACGACAGCACCCTTGTCGTTCTCAATCCATACGGCATATTGGTTTGAGCCAGGACCTGCCTGCTTCTGATAGTTGAATGACACCTCAAGGCTCTTGCCCTTGTTTTGACCCATTGCAGGAACTGCCAGCAGCATGGCTGCGAGAAGGACGGTAAAAATCTTCTTTGTTTCCATCTTGATGGTTTTTTTCGTGTTTGGTAAATAATGTAGGTAAAATTCAGGGCAAATATAATGACTTTTGTTGAAACTGACAAAATAATGCCTGTCAAGAGAGAGAAATTCCCACTTTTTTTGTACCTTTGCCGCACAAATCTATAATCTTTTCCAAATATGAAGAAAATAATTACCTTTTTATCAGCATTGATGGTTGTTACTGCCGTCTATGCAGATGCACATGTTATCAGGGTAAACAAAGAGCGTCTTCAGACCATCACGGGCTTTGGTGCAGCTTGCTGCGATGGCGCCATGAAACCCTATGGTAATGACGTTTCCCCCGTTAGTTTGCTTTATGGTCCAACCTCGAAAGTGGGCTTGAACATCATGCGTATGGAGATTTCGCCCAACTTCATTGAAAATGCCGATGGTTGGGGCGATTATGACTGGTATGGTTGTGTGCCTTCAGCCAAAATCGTCAAGCAGCGTGGTGGCATTGTCTTTGGCACGCCATGGTCTCCTCCAGGTTCTTATAAGACCAACGGAACGGCTCAAGGGGGCAATGCTGATTCTCAGGGTAATCAACGTGGCAAGTTGCGTACAGACTGCTATGCGAAGTTCTTCCCTTGGCTCAACTCTTACCTGAAATATATGAAGTCTCAAGGTATTGAAGTCTCTGCCGTGTCCATCCAGAACGAGCCTGACTGGTGGGTGGATTACTCAGGTTGTCTATATTCACCTCAGGAACAACTCACTTTGGTGAAGAATTACGCCCACATGCTTGACAGGGAAACTTATCCTGGTGTGCGCCTTATCAGTGGCGAACCCTTAGGTTTCACTCACGATTATTCTGATCCGCTGATGAACGACCCTGTTGCTCGTCAGCATATTGACATCGTTGCAGGTCACCTCTATGGCCATGCTCCGTTGGACTATATGAAACAATCCGCCCAATTAGCACTCAAATATGGCAAGGAAGTCTGGATGACGGAACACTCTGTGTCAGATGGCCTCAAGGATCGTCTGCCCAACTGGAATGACCAACTGGAATTTGCCCGTGAATTGAATGAATGTATGTTGGCAGGATGTACGGGCTACATCTATTGGTATATGCGTGCCCACTGGGCGTTTGTGGGAACAGGCGAAACACAGTATAAGACCAGCAATGAGGTTCCTAATGAACTTCCGAATACGAGAAACTACCTTTTGCCTCGTGCCTACATCATGTCACACTTCGCCAAGAACGTCACAGGCTCAACCCGTGTGAGCACCACAACTACATTCGACTCTTCTCCAGCCCTCAAAAATGGTAACGGCACCACTGGCGCACAGCTTCAAGCCACTGCGTATGTCAAAGGTGACTCCATCATCGTCATGGTCATCAATTCCCAAAACAGAAGTCACTCGATGACCATCAGACTGCCGGAAAAAGTGAAGAGTGGAACTCACTGGCTCTCGACCAACAACAGCAAGGCGGGTCTCTATCAGCAAACAGACATTCCCATCAGTGCGTCGACAAAGACCATCATCCGCAGTGTGCCTGCCAAAAGCGTGAACACTTTTGTTTTCATGGTTGACCATGAGGAAACGGCCGTTGAGGACGTGGAGGCAGATGACGACTTGTCTTCCACCTATTACGATTTGCAGGGACGTCCGTTGGACAACCCACAAGGACTGTGCGTGGAGAGATTTGCTAACGGCACAGCCAGAAAGGTTTACATCCGTAAATAGTGAAATGATGCATTGGACATACTGAGTCAGGACATCAAGTATCTGCAGGGAGTGGGGCCGAACCGTGCCCTGCTGCTCGCCAACGAACTCGGCATCAAGACCGTAGGCGACCTGCTGGGGTATTATCCTTACAAGTATGTGGACCGCAGCCGTATCTATCAGATTTCAGAGATAGACGGGAACATGCCTTATGTGCAGCTCTGCGGACAGATATTCTCCTTCGATACAGTGGGCGAGGGGCGTGCAAAGCGCCTCATCGCCCATTTTGCCGATGGTACGGGCAGCATCGACCTCGTATGGTTCCAAGGCATCAAATATGCCGCCAAGAGCTACGATTGCCGTGTGCCCTACATCGTCTTTGGCAAGCCCACCGTCTTCAATGGACACATTCAGATTGCCCATCCTGAGATAGAGAAGGCTCCAGATCATCTGAGGGAACAGGCACGCACCACCGGCAACCTCTTTGAGGGCGAAACCCTTAACCCTCAACCCTCAACCCTTAGCTCTCAACGCTCAGCGCTCAACGCCCAACCCTCAACGCCCAACGCCCATTTCCGTCCCTCCTACAACACCTCAGAGAAGATGAAGCGGAGCGGACTCAATTCTGCAGCGATGGCGAAGTTGACTGCCAATATGTTCAATTTGCTCAAAGAACCGTTGGCAGAGACCCTTCCTCCTTACATCGTTCAGCAGCACCATCTGATATCCTACGATGAGGCTGTGCGCAACATCCACTATCCCGCTTCGTCCGACATCCTGCGAAGGGCGCAGTTGCGACTGAAATTTGAGGAGCTCTTCTACGTCCAGCTCAACATCCTGCGCTATGTGAAAGACCGTCAGTTGCGCTACAAGGGACTCGTCTTCAACACCATCGGCGACCACTTCAATGGGTTCTTCTACAACCACCTGCCCTTCCAACTCACAGAGGCGCAGAAGCGGGTCATCCGTGAGATACGGGCAGACATGAAGTCTGGACGCCAGATGAACCGTCTCCTGCAGGGCGATGTGGGCAGCGGCAAGACCCTCGTTGCACTCATGGTGGCGCTCATCGCCATCGACAACGGCTGTCAGGCCTGCATCATGGCACCTACGGAAATTCTTGCAGAACAGCATCTCGCCACCTTGCGTGAGTTCTTGGGCGACCTTCCAGTGCGTGTAGAACTGCTCACAGGCACCGTCAAGGGCAAGAAGCGGACAGCCGTGCTCCAGGGGCTTGTCACGGGCGACATCAACATCCTCGTCGGCACCCATGCCGTGATAGAGGACAATGTGCTCTTCAACAAGTTGGGACTTGTCGTCATTGACGAACAGCACCGTTTTGGTGTGGCGCAGCGAGCCAAACTCTGGATGAAGAACGCCATTCCACCCCATGTCCTTGTGATGACTGCCACCCCCATTCCACGCACCTTGGCAATGACCCTCTATGGCGACCTCGACGTGTCCGTCATCGACGAACTGCCCCCAGGTCGCAAGCCCATCCGTACTGTCCACATGTTCGATGCCCACCGTCAGCGCATCTATCAGCTCATGAACCGAGAACTCGCCCTTGGACGCCAGATTTATATCGTCTATCCCCTCATTCAAGAAACGGCGAAGATGGACTTGAAAGACCTTGAGGCAGGGTTCGAGGAAATCCGTCAAGCCTTTCCCCACCATCAAGTCGGCAAGGTGCACGGCAAGATGAAACCCATTGACAAGGATGCAGAGATGCAACGCTTCATCAACCACGAGACCCATATCCTCGTCTCCACCACCGTCATCGAGGTGGGAGTGAACGTGCCCAACGCCTCCGTCATGATTATCGAGAATGCCGAACGCTTTGGACTCAGCCAGCTTCACCAGTTGCGGGGCAGGGTAGGACGAGGTGCCGACCAGAGTTACTGCGTGCTCGTCACCAAGTTCGAGATAGGTGAGACCACCCGTCGCCGCATCCAAGTGATGGTCGATACCACCGATGGCTTCGAGATAGCCGAGGAAGACCTCAAGCTGCGTGGCCCAGGCGACCTTGAAGGCACTCAGCAGTCAGGCATGGCCTTCGACCTCAAGATAGCCAACCTCGCCCGTGACGGTCAAATCCTCAACCTTGCCCGTGACACAGCCCAGGCCGTCATCATCTCCGACCCAGAGGAGCGCAATCCGCAGAACGACATCCTCTGGCGACGGCTTCGTGAACTCAGAAAGAGCAATGTCAACTGGGGCGCCATCAGCTAATCAGAGGGACGAAGTCAATCAGCTAAAAGGATTGCTTTTTGGTGATTGCGTGGATGGCAGTAGTTTTGTGCAAGGTAAGGTACGTAGCCGATGCGGAAAACGATACGGCGTATCGTGGCCTTTGATACGGCGTTTCGTTGCCCTTGATACGGCGTTTCGTCTTTAGTCGTCCGTCGGGTGTGTTTTTGCATGGCTTTTGATGGTTGATGGTTTTTGTAATCTTTGTTTTATTATTCATGTGTACTCTTCATCTGTTTTTGTTTTTTTGCCCACGAATGGTACGAATGGTACGAATTTTTTGCCCACGATCAAGACCATCCATTCATCGTTGGCCATCGAGGGTAACACACTCTCCGAGGATGAGGTGCGCGACATCTTGGAGTTCGGTGTAAGTGAAAAGAAAGTCTTGTTGTTCTTGGCTTCCAACCCTTCTTTGACCGCAGGAGACATTGCCAATCAGACAGGATTGAGCAAGCGTGGCATCGAGAAACAACTGAAGA
>CADCQH010000003.1 GCA_902803605.1 uncultured Bacteroidales bacterium
CAGCTCCATCCAGTCATTCTTCTTGTAGTAATCGTTGATGTAGATGGAATTGGCAGCACTCACCTCGTTGATGCGGACAGGGGTGATGCCCTCAGCCAGCATGTCTTCCTGGGCAATCTTTTCGAACATGGCGACGACCTTCTGAGTGCCAGAAGAGGGAAGTGTGTATTCGGTGTCGGTCGATACATAATTCTGTCCTTCTTGAGTCACAACAGCCAAGAGGGCTGCATCCCAAAGTATATCACTCGAAGGAGTGTTGGCATTATAATTATTGTGTACCTCTATTGCTATGACATTCTGACCTTTCTTGAAGAATGATCCTTTTAGTGTCATCTGACCCTTATCTGGATTGTCGTGGGCATAAGTACTTGCATAACTGTTGTATGAAACATTTCCTGAAGGCATGTTATAACGTCCAGCTTCAACACCATTGATATAGACAACCATACCGTCATCGATGACGTAGTCAAGGATGAATTCATCCAAAGCAGATGGGGCGGAGGTGAGGTTGAACGTCTTACGGAAATAGTACGTAGGCAGATATCCTTCTGTCTCGGTCTTCAGCCCTGTATGCCATTGGTTGTAATCGTAGCCTATGCGTGCAGGACCCTCTTTCCACTGGGTATCATTATAGTTAGCTGCATTCCAGTTCACATCGTCGAGCGAACCTTGGTCATAAAACTTCCATGTCGTTCCTGTATTGAAAACAGTATTCGTTTGTGTGGAACCATTGCTGACCCATCCTGCAAAACGGTATCCTGCTGGAGCCTGTGCCTTCAACGTGACATCTCCGAACAGGTAGCCGTCAAATTCTGCGTAAGGCACTTCAAGGTCATTCAGCATGATTTTTGCGTCAGGTATATTAGCGGAGAAACTGACTCTCTGACGCTCTACACCTCTCAATTGCATGTGCTCGTTATTCTGCAACGCCTGGGTGGCGCTGTTATTGCGTGAACCTAACTGATTCATCACTTTGTTGGCAGTGTTCCATGGGTTCACGAAATTGCCTGTCTCTAAATAAGATGCTACGTCATAGACAATTTCCTCCACCTTGTATTGCTGAAATACGGAACCGCCGGCAATGCAGAATGAGTCAATGAATTGCTTGCGGAACTTGTCGTTTCTCAACAGATTTTTGAAGAGGGTGACGATTTCGATTTGCTTGTTGATGCGTTTCCCTTCAATGTTTTCGTTTTTCGAATAGTCATAACCATGCAATGTGTCAAATCTGTAATTTTCCTTGTTGAAGAACGTGGTGAATATGTCGCCAGCTCCCACATTGAAAGAACCGTCAAGGTCGAAAAGCACGAAATGGAACTTGCCGTCATTTACTCCACGGAATCCTTTCAAATTGTTTTGTGGCCAGTCCCAGTTGCCGATGTGAAGTTCTACAGCCATATAGTTGATGAATTCATCCACGTCAAGCATTTGGCGGATTTCTTCATAGGTATTTTCGTCTTGTGCGTTCTCACTGAGTTCCATCAAGTGATTGAAGGCGTCTTTGGTTCCCTCCATCTGTACATAACCGGAGTCAGGACAGACTTCAAACTGATCCATCTCGTCTGTGTCAAGGCCATAGTTGGCGTAAGCGTGATGTTTGTTGTTGGGTTCCCGCATGTTCAGTACCGCGTAGTGGCTTCCATTGATGAACACATGTACAGGCTGCCAAGCTTGATAATCTACATAGAATCCACTGCGTCCCACCACTTGCTGGATGGCAGCGTCCATCACACGGCAATTTCCATCATTGCCACCATTGCGGATCTGCAAGGTTTTATTCTTGATATAAGGTTTCTCTGTAAAGAATTGTGCCTTGAAGAAATTGTTCTGGTCATACGTCTTGGTTGCCTTCAATTTGAACGACTTGGGGTCTGAAGCTCTTGTCCAACCTCCACATATCGAGAGGTCGCATTCCTGTGAAAGCAAATACTCGTTCTGGTCTGTGATGTACTCGAACGATACGGGACGATCCCAGTCCATATTCCAATTGCAGGCGCTGGTTTGGCCATTGCCAGGACGACCATTCGGACCTCTTTGGAACACACCATACGTGCTTGAATAGAGGTTGTCGCGTTTTGTTACAACCGAGATGATGGGGAAGGGGTATGTACGGTTTTGATAGATGTATGAACGTGTCACGACAGGAGAGGGTAGATAACCGTCTTTGAACAGACGGAACCTGTAGCAAGTAGTTTTGTCCACCGTGAATATACCCGTTTCTGATGTTTCGCCATTAGTAAGCGTTGGGCTGGTGCCATTCGTGGTGTATTTCAACGTGGCTCCATTGGGAATGTTCACACATATTTGCAGGGTACCATCGAAAAGACCTCCATCCTTATCCACGACAGGTGCGTCCAATTGTTCCTCAGCAAAATACCTGACATCATTGGGTGCTCCAGGCGTGGGGTTGCCTGAGCGTCTCCATACGGGCTCGCCTTCTGGAGTCTGGGCTAGAGCATAGGAAGTACGTGCAATGGCGTATGGGTATTCTACCTCCGCAATGATATTGGTACCGTCAGAAATGATGATGACACCTCCATCGCAATCCAATTTGTCGTCTATTTGTCGATAAGATGCTGTAGTCCATACTTCGTGATGATCAAAGTTGAGAATGGCGTAGCCTTTAGCGGGAAGGGCGTCGTATGAATCCAGCAAGCGGTTTTTCTTCAGGTTGTCAGGGTCATCAGTGATGTATAATCCTCCTAAAGCAACGCTCTTGTCCGTTGGGTTGTACAATTCCACCCAACTTCCATAGTTGAAAGATGGATCGAGATAAACATCAGCGTTAGCGGCCATGATTTCATTGATGACCAGATTTTCTGAATTGGCGGGTTCTCTGTTGACTGTCACCCTGCATCGTGCCGTTTGTCCGCTGCCATCCTTAGCTGTGGCAATGATGGAACACGAACCGACGCCTACCGCTGTTATCTGTCCTTTGCTGTCAACGATTGCCACACTCTCTTTGGTTGAAGACCATGTGACATTCTTATAAGTGGCGTCGGCTGGATATACAGTGGCGGTTAGATCATGCTTTTCAGCCTGAGAGAGTTTCACATTTGTTTCAGAAAGCACGATGGATGTTACATTGATTATGGTGCCCCAGACTTCCAATTTCCAATTATCGAGGCATGTCCAGTCATTCCTAACGTATTCATTCTTCCATATTCCGATAGTCAACAGGCCATCATTATCCACTTCACAATCCACATAATTGTTGTAATAGCCTGCTTCAAACCAATAATGGGCTGCCTCCATGTTGTCTGGGATATAATTATTTCCCACTGTTTGTGTTGCTCCGCCAGGGGATTTTCCCAATGTTGCGGATGAACACAACACAAGGGGTGAATCATAATACCCTTTAGCTGATTTTGCATATAGGTGAGCGTATTGGCGATTCTCGGCTTGTCCTGATGTATAGGCTCCATAGTCCTGCTCAGCCCCTCCGTAACGATAGAAGGCGCTGAGGCTTACACGATAAACACCGGCCTCTAAGCCTGCGATGTCCTGGAATGAATCATAGGTCTTATTGTAATGCTCAGCATTCCCTATGGGGTTGAATGCTCCAAATGCGGTGCCTTTCCATCCTGTGGTGATATCATCGTTGTCGAAGCTTGGGTTGATGACGTGTCCATCTGTGACATCAATCCACCCCTGCTGCGCATGGTCTGAAAGCGATGCGCATAACAGGAATAGAACTGTGAGTGTTTTCTTCATCATATCATTGTTATCATTTTGTGGTGTAATTAGTTGTATTGTTATTAGTCATATTGTTGGGTCAGAATTTCGGGCGTGGCTTTTTCCAGAAGTTCACACCAACCATGTATTTCAACGTTCCGTAGGTGTTCGTCAGACCGAACTTGTCCTTTCGATAGTCGTAGGTGTGAGCTTCGAAAATCAGACCGCTGAATAATCGCGTGTTGTTCCAGAAGAAGGACATGCGCAGGTTGAGGTCGGTTGAGACGTTGTTCAGAAAGGAGTGTCCAAGGTCTTCTGCCTCTGTGATGTTTGACCTTCGGTATCCGATACTGGGTATGACCGAAATTGCAAAGAGCACGTTGCGTCCAAGCACGCAGTTGTAATTGTATCCCACGCTCAAACTGTAGTCGTGATAGTTGACTCGGTTGAACAGGAGCGTGGAGTCGATGTCTTCTTTAATGTAGTCTGGCAGTTCCTCTTTATCGAACGTGATGTTCTGATGGTTATAGAGGAAGCCGACACTCAAACTTCCGCAGCTCTTCCTTTGCACGGCATTGGCTCCGAATGCGGCTGGCCATGAGAAGTGGCGGTTGTTGAACATGTACACGGCACTGAAGCCGTTGCATCTGGAGTCCAAACCGTGGAAGGATCTTTGTCTTCCCTTTGTCTCTATGCCGCTCACACTTCTGATTTCGGCACCTTTTCCTGAATTGAAGATGTAGTATTCGGCAAAGATTTTGGCAGTGTGGATGACGAATGTTTGTCGTAATGACGTGCCATTTGTCTTTCCAGCCTTGATGCCTATGTCGTTCAGGTTCCACACAACCCCATAACCGAAGATGCTGTAATAGACATATCCTCCGAGAATGACCGAGGGGTCTGACTGAATCACCATCGAGTTGCCTGTCTTCGATGACCGCAGAAAATAGTAGTCGTGCCAATAGGACAATTCCATTTGTGCGGTCATGTTATATTTCTGAGGGGTCACATAGTTTGTGTCGCACCCCATGAAAAAGTTCTCCACACCAGCCAAAATGCGTAAGGGTAGGGGCGCCCGTTTCCGCTTCTCTGTCACCTCCACATTGTCAAGGGACTGTCCTTCCGCATCTATGTTCACCTGCAGAGAATCCTCCTGCGCATGAGCGGGCAGGCATAACTCTGTAACCATCAATGCAGCACACCAGATTCTTTTCAGTTCCTTCCGCATACCCCCTAAACTCTAAGTCCTAAACTCTCAACTCTAAACTTTCCCCAGCACACGATCCATCACCCAATTGGTAGGTGTAGCACTCAGAGAGTCACAGTCGCATTTCTCTTTTCCCTGTAGATGTCTGACCACCTTTTCTATCAACCCCATCTGCACATGCGGCGGATTGGGAACGACAATCTTTTCTTGTCCCCGTTCTGTATCCAACACGATGGGTTCATAGTCAAATACGGAGAAGACGATTTTACCCTTGGTGCCGACGACGGAGATTCTATCCCTGCGTGCTGACTCGTGTGCGACAAAACACCACGATGCACTGCCCGTCAGTCCGTTGCTGAAACGGAAACAGGCATTGAACGTGTCCTCCACTTGATACAATCCTGCCATGTTCTGACAGAATCCCTCTGCCTCGACAATGGGACCGAACCAATATTGTAACAAGTCTATCTGATGGGCAGCAAGGTCATAGAAGTATCCTCCTCCTCCAGCCACTTCTGGTTGCAATCTCCACGGTAATTCTTTCCCGCTTTGGTAATCCAACTCTCTCGGAGGAACGGCAAATCGTATCTGCACAGTCAGCACTTCTCCGATTTCTCCCCCCAGCACTATTTGCTTCACCCGCTCGAAGTAGGGCAGGTAACGCCTGTAGAACGCTACGAAACATGGAATGTCGGTGAGTCCGCTGATGCGGTTCACTCTCAAGCAGTCCTCATAACTGGCTGCCAATGGCTTTTCGATGTAGGCGGGCTTTCCAGCTTTCATCGCCATGATGGCAAAGGTGGCATGAGAGGATGGGGGAGTAGCTATGTAAACAGCACTTACCTCAGGGTCACTCACCAAAGATTGTGCATCAGCATAGTACTTCTTGATGTTGTGACGCTCTGCATAGGATTTGGCCTTCTCCTTGTCACGACTCATCACCGCCACCACCTCGCTTCCTGCTATCTTTCCAAATGCGGGACCACTCTTCTTCTCTGTCACTTCACCACAACCGATGAACCCCCATTTTACGATGTTTTGATATTCCATTTTTCTTGCAAATATGACAAAAAGCAACTTTTTGCTTTGCAAAGTTAGAGATTAATTCTCAAATATGAAGTCTTAATCCCCAAATATTCTTACCTTTGCAGCCAAATTAACATATTTGGTTCGGTTTTATGGCTCGAAATAGGAAGAAACAGCTCCCGCTGATTGAAAATGTAACGATCACTGCGTGTGCTGCCGAAGGCAAAGCCTTGGCGCGGATTGACGAGAAGGTGGTCTTTGTGCCCTTTGTCGTTCCTGGCGATGTGGTGGATCTTCAAGTGAAGAAAAAAAAGAACTCCTACATGGAGGCGGTGGCTGTCAAATTTCACGAGAAATCGTCACTTCGTACAGAACCGCGTTGTAGGCATTATGGCGTGTGTGGAGGTTGCAAATGGCAATGCCTTCAGTACGACGAGCAGTTGAAGGCAAAGCAACAGCAGATTTATGATAATTTGACGCGTATCGGGAAGATTGAACTGCCTGAGCTGATGCCTATTTTGGGCAGCAAGCAGATCTACGGCTATCGCAATAAATTGGAATTTGGCTTTTCCAACAAACGGTGGCTTACGGAGGAAGAAGTGAAACAGGATGTACGTTATGATGTGATGGATGCGGTTGGTTTTCACATTACGGGTGCTTTCGACAAAATCCTTGACATTACAGAGTGTCATTTGATGGATGACATTAACAACAAAATACGAAATGACATTCGTCAATATGCCTTTCAGCATGGACTTGAGTTTTATGATCTTCGGCAGAACAGGGGACTGCTTCGTTCACTCATGATTCGTACCTCAAACACAGGTGAACTGATGTTCCTCGTTCAGTTCCGAATTGACACTCCAGAGGAGCGGCAACAGGCCAACGAATTGATGCAATATTTAAGTGAAACTTTTCCTCAAATTACATCGCTTCTTTATGTTGATAATCATAAAGCTAACGATACATTTTCAGACCAAGAGATTCATGTGGTGAAAGGTAATGATCATATCTTTGAAGAGATGGGAAATCTGCGTTTCAAAGTGGGACCGAAATCCTTTTATCAAACGAATACGGAACAGGCTTACGAGCTTTACAAAGTGGCGCGTGATTTTGCCGGATTGACGGGCAATGAATTGGTCTATGACTTATATACAGGTACGGGTACGATTGCCAATTTTGTGGCACGTCAGGCACGTCAGGTCATCGGCATCGAATATGTGCCGGAAGCCATAGAAGACGCCAAGGTCAATTCAGATATCAATGGTATCACCAACACCCTTTTCTATGCGGGAGACATGAAGGACATACTCAACAAGGATTTCATCCAAACGCATGGCCGACCCGATGTCATCATTACTGACCCGCCTCGTGCCGGTATGCATCAAGATGTCATCGACACCATCCTTTTCGCTTCTCCCCAGCGTATCGTCTATGTCAGTTGCAATCCAGCCACACAGGCGCGTGACCTGCAATTGCTCGACACCCAATATAAAGTAATGAAAATTCAACCTGTCGATATGTTTCCACACACTCAGCACGTGGAAAATGTCGTTTTATTAGAAAGAAGATGAGCACCTATTTCGACTATAAAGCAGCGAACCACTACACCACCTATATCGTCAAGGAACCGACAGAACTCATGCAGTTCCTCATGACCACCATTTCTGGCATCTCGCGCACCAAGGCGAAGGAGTACTTGAGTCAGCGCATGGTGTATGTCAACAAGGAAATCATCACACAGTTCAACTATCCTCTCAAACCGGGACAGATCGTCCAGGTGGCAAAGAATCGTCACAAGCATGCCTTCTCCAGTCCTTGGGTGCGCATCATCTACGAAGACGCCTTCTTGCTTGTGGTAGAGAAGAAAGAGGGCATCCTTACCAATGCAATGCCTGGTGACCGCCATGAGAATGTGAAGGGTATATTGGATGAATACGTGAAACGGCAGAGCCGCACATTCTCTGTCCACACAGTCCATCGTCTTGATCGAGGTACCTCCGGACTGCTTGTATTTGCCAAACGACGTGACATTCAGAAAATCTTTACGGACAATTGGCAGGATATCGTGACAGACCGACGCTACATCGCCGTCGTGCAGGGTGAGCTGGAGAAAAATCAAGGCACCGTCACTTCATGGATTAGCGACAACCGTATGTTCATTTCCTATTCCACTCCTTATGACAATGGCGGAAAGGAGGCTGTCACCCATTATCGCACTCTCCAACGCAAGAACGGCTATTCTTTGGTCGAGTTTAAGCTTGAAACTGGACGTAAGAATCAGATACGCGTCCACATGCACGACCTGCATCATCCTATTGTAGGTGACCACAAATATGGCAGCACCGTCGAGACCTATGGCGATCGCAGTAATCCCGTAAACCGCTTCTGTCTCCATGCCTACCGTCTCGCCTTCCGCCACCCCATCACAGGCGAAATCCTGAAGTTCGAGACCCCCTTTCCTTCTACATTCACGCAGCTCTTAAATTGAAAATGGAGTAGGGTGAATGTGGAAGGTGAATATTATGCTATTTTTCATGTAGTGGAGACTTTCAAATTCTCCACTATCCAAATAAAAAAGCTGTAGATGACGATGTCAATCCCAACGATGTAAGCCGTCTCCAAGCCTCCTACATAAAGACCATAGTTGATGAGGCATATAGAAATGAAGAGGGTGATGATAACAACGAGGGTTTGGTGCATGTCGAGTCCCATTTGCATGATGCGATGGTGAATATGGGTCTTGTCGGGTTCAAACATCGCTTTGCCATAGAACTTGCGCCATAGAGCTACACGGATGACATCGATACAAGGAAGGAAGACGAGTGTGAAGGAAATGAGCAATGATTCTTCACGATAAGGGAATCCAATGGGTTCTTGTGACATCTGGTATTTGATGGCGAGATAAGCGATGACATAGCCAAGGAAGAGACTGCCTGAATCACCCATGAAGGTTTTGAGACGGCCTATTTTTCCATACATGTTAAAGAAAAAGAATGCGAGGGTGGCTCCAGCCAGACTGATGCTGATGATGCTGAAGAGGTGGGCATGAAGTTCATAATAGAGATAAGCGAAGGAGGATAAAATCAAGAAGGCGAGCCCTGAGGCCAGTCCATCGATGCCGTCAATGAGGTTGATGGCGTTGACGATGAGCAGAATGACGAACACCGTGAGGGGATAGCCTATCCAGATAGAAATTTCATGAATGCCGAAGAGGCCATGCAAATTGTTGATCATCAAGTTACAGAGAGGAAAGATGAGAGCTGCAATAGTTTGGATGATGAACTTATGGGTGGCCTTCATGCCCTTTAAGTCATCGAAAATTCCGATGAGGTAAATCATGATGGCACCAACAACCATCATCACATTAGAGAGCCCAATTTCAAAGTCTTTGTTGATGCCTTGATACATGATGAGCAGCGTGATGGCGGCACCCAATCCCAAGGATGGCATGAATAATGTTCCCCCCAGTCTCGGTATGCTGTACTTGTGCACTTTTCGAGCATTGGGCTGGTCGTAAAGCCCATACGTATTGCAGAGTCTTACGACAAGTGGTGTGCAAACCAGCGAGAACACGAGGCTGATGGCAAAGGCAATGATGATGTAGGTGTAATTAATAACCATGCTTTATTCTTGTTACTTAATATAACGTGAAAAAGTGTTATATATTGTGAAGCATGACTAATTTTTTTCAGTTCAAAGCGAATTTTTTTGAAGGTCTAATATTTCCTGAAGTGGAGGCGGTAGTCCACATTCTTCAGAATCATCGAGCTGCTGCTCAAATTCTCTATGATGAAATGGTCTTCTGTCCCCGTAATACCTATAGGCAAAAGGATTTCAGTATCTTCCACGGGAGTGAGTTCGTCCTTTGTAATGACACGATAGGGTGAGTGGATGGTTAATTCGTTACTTTCCCTTTTAAAACGGAAAAAGATTCTCAGGTTATTGTTGTCAATGTCTCTTACTTGCAGCAATTGGTTTTCTATGCCCCAGTAAACATAGCTATACGTCATGTCGCATCTGCCATTTGTGGCAAGGGTGTCAATTTGACGTAATTGCCAATTCCCATCCAAGTTCCCATTGTCAGGTATTTCCAAATCGCAGGCAATGAGAAGGGTGCATGATAGAAATATGTAGAGTATCTTTTTCATGAGCTATCGTTCAAGTCTTAATGTGAGCATTCCACCGGTGTTATTTCCCATCAACTCTCCACGGTCAAGACCGAAGGAGGCTCCAATACTGAGGCCCTGATAGATGTTGCTGGCATCATAACTGGTTTCTAATCCGACACAAACATTGCGTTTGGGATTGCAGTAGGGTATGTCGTATGTGCCTAATCCTTCTTGCCACGATGCACGAAGTCGGTAATGGATATGATCAGTGGGATGTCCAGCCAAGCCTATGTGCCAGGCTGTGAAACGGTTACATTCGAAGATGAGACGGTGGTCTTCGTTGTAGATGGTTGATTGGTACAATGGGTTACCTATGGTCTGTCCCCAATGCTGCCAACCTGGTTCGATGGCGTTATTGTAATAATTGTCGATTCCGCCGATATGGTCAGAAATCTGAGGTGTCCTATCTGAATAAACAGGGCCACTTTGGTATCGGGTATTAACATACTCCACGACGGCATCGCTGATCCAATGGAAATGTTTTAGGTGGATGTCGGCACCAAGCATGATATCCTTGAGTGGATATAGCAAATAGCGGTTGTTTTTCTTTTTCATTTGCCCATTCTCATAAGCATAACCATCATAGTCTAAATGGAACATGGCTGAGTGATCTTCGAAAAAGTGGTCAGCATAAAGCCCATATTGTGCAGCTTTCGTATTGTAGTTGAATCTGATGACCCAACTGCCCAACATGTTGCCTTCATTATTTTGAGTAGCGCCATCCAAAGAATCTGAACCTCCTCCTGCGAATGCATGCCAAAAAGATTTGATGTTTCTTCCGCTTTTTGTTCGTTGGTATCCATCTCCTGTGTATTCATAGTGTGTACCGCCAAACTGTGATGCCATCTCAATGCCAGCTTCCACATTGAAGGGTTTCTCTTTTTTGCCGAATTTTAGGTATGCCGCTTTAGTGTGCATGAGCACATCTTGGTCGTAATGGCTCTGACCGCGAACAAAATCCCGTTGGAAATGGTTGTCGGTCAGCGTACCGAAAGCAATATGCCCCTTGAAGGACAGGAAACCTCTGGTGTATGGGATTTCCCAATAATCGGTTAGGGCAAGCCGCACTTCTGGGTAAGGACGGCTATTGATGCCAAAGGTTTGTGAACCGCTGCTGAGTGCATTGTTCTTCAGTTGCATGGGATGCTGTTTTTGACCGACAGTGAGTGTCCCTTTCAACCATCGTACATCGGCATAGAGTTGTTGCACGAAGAAATGGCTGGTATGGTTAGTGGGAATGACAAGATCTGCTCCATATCCGAGTCCCCAATGTCTGGTGGAATCTGTCTCCACTGGTCGGAACATGCTTCCACGAATGTAGCCCGAATTCCTTTCAACAGATGGAAGCCCATATTTATTAGCTGTCAACCAAAACGGAGCATGCTTTCCATCAGACATTGTCCCAGACATTTCAACGGTATATGAAATGCCCTTTCCCAAGTCGGGAGATTGGGAAAAGGCATTCAGAGAAATAGCCCATGTCAATGCACATAGGAGATGCTTCATGGCACTATTATTTTGCGAAAGCAACAGCGCGGGTTTCGCGAATGACCGTAATCTTTACCTGTCCAGGATAGGTCATCTCGTCTTGAATCTTCTTAGCGATGTCAGCGCTGAGGGCATCAATCTCCTTGTCAGAAATCTTGTCTGCGCCCACGATGACACGGAGTTCACGACCAGCCTGAATGGCGTAAGTCTTCGTGACTCCAGGATAGCTGGCTGCCAGGTTCTCAAGGTCGTTCAGACGCTTCAGATAAGCCTCGACAATCTCACGGCGGGCACCTGGACGTGCACCGCTGATTGCGTCACATACTTGTACAATGGGCGCCAATAGGGTAGTCATTTCCATCTCGTCGTGGTGTGCACCGATGGCATTGCAGATGTCTGGCTTCTCCTTGTATTTCTCTGCCAGTTGTGCACCATAAAGGGCGTGTGGTATCTCGATTTGCTCATCAGGTACCTTGCCGATATCATGCAGCAGACCTGCACGGCGAGCTTTCTTTGGATTGAGTCCTAATTCAGCAGCCATCACTGCACAGAGGTTGGCTGTTTCGCGAGCGTGCTGCAACAGGTTCTGACCGTAAGATGAACGGTATTTCATCTTGCCGACAATGCGTATCAGTTCGGGATGCAAACCGTGTACCCCCATATCAATGCAGGTGCGCTTGCCTGTTTCCACAATTTCTTCTTCCACTTGCTTCTTCACCTTTGCAACGACTTCCTCAATGCGGGCAGGGTGGATGCGGCCGTCAGCCACCAATTGATGGAGTGCCAAACGGCAGATTTCACGGCGAATGGGGTCGAAGGCACTAATGACGATAGCTTCTGGAGTGTCATCCACCACGATTTCTGTACCTGTGGCGGCTTCCAATGCGCGGATGTTGCGGCCTTCACGACCAATTACACGTCCTTTCACTTCGTCTGATTCGATGTGGAACACGCTGACAGAATTCTCCACTGCCGTTTCTGATGCAATACGCTGTATGGACTTGATGACGATCTTCTTAGCCTCTTGATTGGCTGTCATCTTGGCCTCGTCCATGATTTCGTTGATGTACTGTTGTGCCTGCGTCTTGGCTTCATCCTTTAAGGACTCGACAAGCGCCTCGCGTGCCTCTTCTGTGGTCAAACCAGAGATGGCTTCCAGCTTTGAACGTTGGTCGTTGATGAGAACATCCAGCTTTTCTTGCTGCTTGTTGAGGTTGATTCGTTGTGATTCCACCTCATTCTGTTTCTTTTGAAGATCCTCTCCTTGCTGATTCAGGGTGAGTTCACGCTGTTTCAGTTTGTTTTCGTACGACTGCATCTTCTGATTGCGCTGATTGGCTTCCTTGTCCAATTCTGCTTTTCTGTTCAGAAATTTCTCCTTGAGTTCAAGTTGCTTCTTTTCCTTGAGCGCTTCTGCTTCAATTTCAGCCTCCTTGATAGTTTGGTTATACCTTTGTTTGAGGATGTAGCGGAACAGCACGAAGCCAAGCACGCCTCCTAAGATCAGGCAGCCAATGGCAATGCTTATTGATAATATTATATCCATGTTAATGTAATTGTTTATTGGGTTTATACATATTAAAAAGACACAATTCAAGTTATTCACATCTGGATATTTATGTGAACACCTGAAATTGTGCCTGTAAGTTTCTTGGTGAAACAGTCCCTATATTATAGTAATGTGCAGGATTATTGATAATATGCGGGGGCTGCGTTGGGTATCTCCTTACTCGATTCCGAGAGACGCTATCTCTTTCTCAATGTCATGCATCATGTCTGTGTATGGCTGCGTGTCTGCCCTGTTTGATGCCTTCGTGGCTTCCACTGCGGTATTGAGCATAGCCATCACATAGTAGGTCTTGTCATTGGGCACATCGGGGTAAGTATCACGTAATCTCTGGATGCGGCGCTGGATGGTAGTCGCAGCGTCACGATACATCTTTTCCTCTTCTGGTGTTGATACCTGTAGGGGAAGACGGATGCCCTCGATGCTTACGTTGATGTTGAGTTTATTTGCCATTGACAGATGTACGCTTATTCATTTATATCACTACCTTCAGTTTCAGAACTGGTGGATAGGATGTTGATGCATTTGTTGATTTCGCGAACCAGTTGGGTGATTTTCATCTTTGATGTCTGGATGTCGGCATCGCTGATTTCAATCATTTTGGCCAATTTCAGATTGTTGTAATCATTTTTGCTCTGGACCAACTCGGCCTTGAGCTTCTTGATTTCCTCATCCTTGCCTTCCAGGTCGGCATAAAGGTCGGCATTTTCTTGCTGGAGCACACGGAACTGAGCGAGGACCTGGCGTACCTTCGCTTCAAAATTCTTCATGGACTGTCTTTCTTCTGCTGTCATATCTGAAGTGTGTGCGTTGACGCGGATGATGAAATTTTATGCAAATATATGTATTTGGGTGGAATTCACCAACCCTTTTTGTCTTTTTTTTACTAGTTTGCCCTTATTTTTTCATTTTGGCTTGAGCCTTTGCTACTTCTTCGTCGGACGGGTTGGGCTCTTTTTTAGCCAAAACAATCAAGTTATAGACATACTCCTGAATCCATGCTTCACTGAATCCGAGCATCTGCTGATAGCGACGTACGGAGAACACGGATTTTCTCACACCGTCGTCATCCCATGTGTCTTTGGTCAGGATGTCGTGAACAGTGCTGTCGGTCAGTTTCTTCACCATTTTTTTCATGAATCCAGGGATGCGGAACTTCCATTTCAGGATGTTGCCCACCAGCATCATCGTTTCTTGGGTGAATCCTTGGAACGCATAGAGGTAGCGGCTCACATCGTTCTGTGTGCGGCATCCTTTCTTGATGCTTTGGTCTATCTCTTTGAAGAAGCTGTCGCTGATGCCATACAGGTCATGGAGCATCTTGGCACATGCTTTTTTCTCACCAATGCCCAACTTGTTGTTGACGGTCGCCACATGAAGCGTCCGTTTGAAGGTGAGCAGGTCGGGTAGGGCGGATAGGTTGGAAATGCCAAGATTGGCCGCCAACACGCTTTGGAAATAGACACGAATCAGTGTCATGAAGTCTTCCATTCCGCCCACATTCTCCTTGTTCTTTTTCTTGAAAATATCTAAGAAAGCCATTGTTGTTTTTATGTTGTCAATTGTTCAGTCTTGAACCTGTTATATCTCTTGGTCTTGAACTATGGTCGTTCTTTCGGTGCTGTCTCTCTTTTTATTTTTTATACGCATTGGTTTAATACGCATTTCCTGTTTCTTTGCCGAACATGTTAGTGATGGTCTTGAGGATGATCTTGAGGTCGAGCAGGAACGTCCAGTTCTCGATATATTCGATGTCCTTCTTCACACGCCCTTCCATCTGGTCGATGTAGCGGGTCTCGCCACGGAAACCAGTCACCTGCGCCAGTCCCGTGATGCCAGGCTTGGCGAAATGACGAACCATGAAGTGGTTGATGAGGCGGGAGTATTCGGTGGTGTGTTTCAGCATGTGTGGACGTGGACCGACCACTGACATGTCGCCAATGAATACGTTAATGAACTGAGGCAGTTCGTCAATGTTGGCCTTGCGCATGAAGTCACCGAACGGGAACTTGCGTGGGTCGTCTTTCGTTGCCTGTACATTGTCTGCATCGTCGTTCACTGCCATGGAACGGAATTTGATGCACTTGAAGATTTTGCCATCCAGGCCGGTTCTTTCCTGTAGGAAGAAGATGGGGCCTGGCGATTGTATCTTGATCATGATGGCTGACCAGATGAACACCCACGGGAACACCAGTATCAGGACAAGCGCCGAGAAGATGATGTCGAATGTTCGCTTGATCAGTTTGTTGGTGTCGTTTCTCAATGGTTCCTCACGACGTGCGATGACAGGAATGTCCTCCATCAGGGAGAAAACCATGTTGCCCTTGAACACGTTGATGGCGGGGATGTAGAAGAAACGGATCAGGTGGTTGTCGCAGAACTTGCTCATCATGTTGATGATGTCGTGCTGCTCTTTTGGAAAATAACCGTAAATCTCGTTGATTTCGGGGTGGTTGGTAAGCCATCCGTAAATGTCGCTCACTCCGCCCACTCGCAGTTTCGTGATTTCTTCATTCGCACATACGCCGTCATAGAAGAAGCCGACGATGTTGTACCCTGCCATTGGGTTTTTGAGTTTCTCGTATAGTTGATGTACGGTTACCTCGTTCCCGATCAGGATCACGTTCTTCAGGTTTCTTCTTCTTGCTCTGATGCGCAACAGCGTCTTCTTGAGGATGAGGCGTTCAAGCAGCAGGAGCACGAAGTAGATCAGCATTGAATAGAGCAGGAATTTTCGGGGGAAGTCGGCAAAGGGACGTGATGCGAAGATGATCAGTGCCACTACGAGCATTGTCATGAAGCATGTGTAGGCTACACGTGTGATGATGGCTTCCGTCTTGACGAATCGGATGGGGAGGAGGGAGGGGAACACGAAGGAGCTGAAAGAGAAACCGACGATGTAGATGATGATCGTCAATGGGAGATTGTCGATGTTGTTCACGGTCGTTGGCGAGATGGTACACATGAGTCTATAGAACCCATAGATGAATGCAGTCAATAATACCGTGTCGATCACGTACACGCCAAATTGGAGATGCTTATCTGTTCCCATTAAATATATTGGTATATAAGAGAGGCTGTTGCCAAAGATGCTTTTTAACTAATTTTTGTGCAAAGGTACATAAAAAACTGAAATGAAAAACATTTTGGGAGATTTTTGTGCAGATTCTGTCGGGGAATTGTCCATTTTGTTCCCGAATAGTGACAAAAATAGGCTTGTGTCGAACAATGGGGACGGTGATTGCTGATATTTTGCTGATATTTTGAGGAAATAGTTTTGTAAGTGGAAAAATATATTTACCTTTGCATCATGAAACAAGGGAGAGGAAATCATTGTCTCGCCGGTATTGGGCAATCATTGCCTTATCGTTTTGAGGAAATCCTTGCCTCTTCAATTTTTTTATGGATGCGCAGATAAGCCTTTTAATCACTTACATGTTGTTGTCGCTCATCATCTCGGCACTATGTTCCGTGCTGGAGGCGACGCTTCTTTCCACCCCCATGTCATACATCACCACCCTTGAGACGCAGGGCGCCAAGGGCTGGGAACGTCTCAAGCAGTACAAGACGAACATCGACCGCCCGATTTCGGCCATTCTGGTGGTCAATACCATCGCCAATACGGTGGGCGCATCGCTGGTGGGCTCGACGGCGGCGGGGTATGCGGCGACTCGCTGGGCGACGTCGGATGAGACGAGCCTCTTTGTCGGCGTCGTGTCGGGCGTGTTCACTTTCCTCATTCTGGTGTTTTCGGAGATTGTGCCCAAGACCATCGGCTCGACGTACTGGCGCAAGCTGGCCTTGCCGGCGAGCCGCATTATACATATATACATAATATTGACTTATCTGCTGGTCATCCTGTTGGAGAAGGTTACGCACGGTCTGGGCAATGCTGCCAATCAGGAGTCGGTGACGCGTGACGAAGTGGCGGCCATGGTGACGGTCGGCACGGAGGAGGGGGTTCTGGAGAAGAAGGAGAACCGCATGATTCAGAATCTGCTGAAGCTCGACAGCGTGGCGGCGCACGAGATCATGACGCCGAGCGTGGTGGTGGCGATGGCTGAGGAGGAGATGACGTTGCGTGAGTTCTATGGTGACGAGGAGTACAAGAACTTCTCGCGCATTCCTGTGTATAAGGGTGAGGAGAGTGACTACATCACGGGCTATGTGCTCCGTCAGGAGATTCTGGAGCGCTTGGCCGAGGACAAGTTCGACACTACGCTGGGCGAGTTGGCACGCCCCATCTTGTCTTTCTCCGAGGACGAGGACGTCTCCACCATTTGGGAGAAGTTGCTGGAGAAGAAGGAGCACATCTCCATCATCATTGACGAGTACGGCACGCTCCGTGGCATTGTCACGCTGGAGGATGTCATCGAGACGATGCTCGGATTCGAGATTGTCGATGAGAAGGATGAGGTGGTCGACATGCAGGAACTTGCCAAGGCGCAATGGAAACAGATGCAGAAAGAGCAGCACAAATAAGAAGGGAAGTTAAAGGGAAGTTATCGCTTCGCTTGGAAGTTAAAGGGAAGTTAAAGGGACAGATGTCATGCTGATGGCAAAGTATCGTCCTTTTAACTCCTTTTTAACTTCCCTTTAACTTCCCTTTTAACTTCCCTTTAACTTCCCTTCAACTTCCCTTCAATTCCCTTAATAGAAGTGTACGTCCTCGATGACTTGTGCGCCGATGTGTTCGTTCAGTTTGCGGGCCAGGGCGCGGTGTTCCATCATGAGGTTCTGCTTGATGGCGGGGGAGGTGATCTTGACGTGGAGGGTCTGGTTCTTGATGAAGATGCCGGCGGTGTATTGCTTGACGACGGGGCCCATGACTTCGGGCCATGCCTCGATGAGGCGGTATTGGTTGTAGGGGGTCTCAATGCCGTTGATGCGCATGAATTGTCGGATGACTGCGTCCACTCGTTCCGTATTGCTCTTTCTCATAGGTATCGTCCTTTTAACTTCCCTTTAACTCCCTTTTAACTTCCCTTTAACTTCCCTTCTATTCTATATTCCCGTTTTCCACCATGAAGATCTTATATTCTCCTTTCGTGCGTTCGAGTATCTTGTCGAGGTGCTCGCGGTTGGTGTCGGTGATGAAGATTTGGCCGAAGGCGTCGCTGGCGACGAGGTTGACGATCTGCTCCACGCGCTGGGCGTCGAGCTTGTCGAAGATGTCGTCGAGCAGGAGCAGGGGAGTGGTCTTGCTGCCCGTGCGCTTGAGGAAGTCGAACTGGGCGAGCTTGAGCGAGATCATGTAGGTCTTGTTCTGTCCCTGCGAGCCTTCGCGCTTGATGGGGTAGCCGCCGAGGCTCATTTCCAGGTCGTCCTTGTGGATGCCGTGGAGGGAATAGCCGACGATGCGGTCCTTCTGGCGGTCGCGGCGGATGATGTCGAGCAGGGCCCCGCGCTGGCAGTGGCTCGTGTAGGTGAGCGACACTGCCTCGTCGCCGCCGGAGATGAGGCTGTAGAAGTGCTGGAAGACGGGGATGAACTCCTCGACGAACGCCTGACGTTTCCGGTAGATGCGCTCTCCGCTCTCCGCCATCATCTCCTCGTACACGCCCATGATTCCCTCGTCCGGCTCCTCGTCGGCCTTGAGCAGGGCGTTGCGCTGCTGCAGGGCCTTGTTGTAGGTGGTCAGGGCGGTCATGTAGTCGGCATCGTACTGCGAGATGACGATGTCCATCAGCCGGCGCCTCTCGTCGCTGCCTCCGCTGATGATGGTCGAGTCGTTGGGCGAGGCGATGATGATGGGCAGCAGTCCGATGTGCTCTGTCAGCCGCTTGTATTCCTTCTTGTTCCGCTTCACGTGCTTCTTCTGGTGCATCTTCATGCCGATGGAGATTTCCTCCTCGGTGCCGTTGAGGTCGTAGATGCCCTGCACCATCATCAGCTCCTCGCCGTGGCGTATGTTCATCGAGTCCACCGAGTTGGCCATGCTCTTGGTCAGCGAGAGGAAGTAGATGGCGTCGAGCACGTTGGTCTTCCCCTCGCCGTTGTGTCCGACGAGGCAGTTGATCTTGGGCGAGAACTCCAGTTCCGCCTCCGCGATGTTGCGGTAGTTCAGTATGCTGAGCCGTTTCAGTATCATGGCGGCAAAGGTACGAATAAGTGAGCACAATACAAAGGGAAAAACAGTTTTTTCACTTTTATTGTCGAACGGGAGTACGTTCGGCGTAGCCAACGGTACGAATAAGTGGGGACAATACAAAAGAAAAGCTCCCTAAAAAACAATTTTTCCACTTTTCAGTCTTCCCCATTATGGAAAAATCAGAAAACACCCCCTCGGCAGGTTTCCCCATTATGGGAAAATCAGGAAACACCCCCTCGGCAGGTTTCCCCATTATGGAAAAATCAGAAAAAACCCCCTCGGCAGGTTTCCCCATTATGGGAAAATCAGAAAACACCCCCTCGGCAGGTTTCCCCATTGTGGGAAAATCAGAAAACACCCCCTCGGCAGGTTTCCCCATTGCGGGAAAATCAGAAAAGACCCCCTCGGCAGACTTTTACAGACGAAAATGCAAAAAAATGGGGGCGATGGAAAAATAATTCCCTGTTCCGTACGTCTAATTCCCAATTATTCTTTATCTTTGCACCACAAAACCCAAGCAAGGGCGATGTCGCGGTAGTGGCTCAGTTGGTAGAGCATTGGCTTCCCAAGCCGAGGGTCGCGGGTTCGAGTCCCGTCTACCGCTCAAAGAGAAAACATTTGAAAACGCTCGAGTGAAGGATTGAAGTCATTTCAATCCTTTTCTTCTAAAAACACGGTTGGAACTATGCTGTTAATGACATTGATTATTGTCGCTGTGCTGTTCATCGGCTTCGTGCTGATGAGCACGGAGCAGATGCACCACATCAACCGCGCCACGGTGGCGATGGTCTGCGGCGTGGTGGCATGGGTCATCTACCTGCTCGGGGGTGAGGACTTCGTCTATCTGATGCACGGCGCGGACTACAGGGAGTTCCTCTCCGGCAGCGAATCGACGGCCGACACGCTCAAGTACTTCGTGGCCGAGAACGTCATCACGCGCTACATCGGCGAGGCGTGCTCCGTCATCCTCTTCCTCATCGCCACCAACACCATCGTGGAGGTGCTGCACAACAACGGCGTGTTCGACTCGCTCATCGACTGGCTCCGCATGCGCAACAGCCGCATCTTCCTCTGGGTCGTGTCGCTGCTGACCTTCGCCATCTCGGCCAACGTGGACAACCTGACCACCGTGGTGCTGATGATGAGCATCATCTCGCAGGTGGTCAGAAACCACCACCAGCGCGTCATCTACGCCTGCACCATCATGATGGCCGCCTGTCTGGGCGGATGCTTCACCGCCATCGGCGACATCACCTCCGTCATGCTCTGGGTGCGCGACGCCATCACCCCCTCGGCCTACGCCGCGGGTCTCTTCCTGCCGGCCTTCGCCAGCCTGTGCGTCTTCAACCTGCTCATCGGCATGAAGCTCCACGGCAGGGTGGAAATCTATTCGGCCCTCTCCCGCTTCGACGGCGACGACTCCTACCTCGCCGCATGGCAGAAGGTGCTCCTGCTCGTCGTCGGCATCGCCGGACTGTGGTTCATCCCCTCCTTCCACTACATCACCAAGCTGCCCCCCTTCCTCGGCTCCCTCTCCGTGCTCGCCCTCATCTGGGCCGTCGAGGGACTCTGCAACCTGGAGCGCAACGGCAACGTGCTGATGGTGCAGCGCCACTACTTCCGCAACACAGAGTTCATCGGCATGCGCATCATCCTCTACTTCCTCGGCATCTCCCTCGGCGTAGGCGCCATTGCCGAGTGCGGTGCGCTTGACTTCGTCGGCACCTGGCTGGAGAATCATGTGGACAACGTATATGTCTATGCCATCGGCCTCGGCGCCCTCTCCTCCGTCATGGACAATGTCCCCCTGATGATGGCAGGCATGAACCTCTTCCAGGTGGACACCCTCGCCGGCTCCACCTCGGAGTTTGCGCAGAACGGCATCTACTGGCAGCTGCTCTCCTACTGCTGCGCCTGCGGCGGAAGCCTCCTCTTCATCGGCTCCATGGCAGGACAGGCA
>CADCQH010000004.1 GCA_902803605.1 uncultured Bacteroidales bacterium
CTGATGCAGGCCTGTGAAGTTGACGGACTTGTCACTCACGACTAGCTTGCCGTCCATGATGGCCATCAACTTGCGGTCAGCTGTCACACCCATGGTCACATGGTGGTCATCACGACCATGAGAAAGTACTGTCATCGCCTTGCCATTGTCATCAGGATGAATCATCAAGTCGAACGTAAAGTCCTTACCTGCCAAATCACGACTACCTTGGCTCATCGCAACACTCCTCTGATTGAAGCGCAATGCCGTTGAGAGGGTGATGTTGGATGAGTTGGTCGTACCCAGTACGGAGAAGTTATTCACCTCTGAGAGGTAGTTACCTGCAATCGGCTCTGAGAAGGAAATGATAATGTCGTCGCCGATGTCAAGGATACCTGACACAGGTTTAGGAGTGCCGAATGGCACTGGAATGCGAGTATCTTTCACACCACTCATTACAGGAGACGACGACGTTATGTAACCTCCTGCATGACGGCAATAAACCACAGCACGCAGATCATAATTCTGCTCAACCGGATCTTTTTCACCATAGAAGATGGCATCATCAATGTATCCATCGTTCTTGATGAGCTTACGTTCGCCAGAAGCCAATGCCATGAGCGAGTCGCTCTTATAGTAAGAGCATACATTCACCCAACTCTTGTCACCCTCATTGGAGAGTTTGTACTGGAGCTCAATGTGGTCAAAACCACGTGCATTCACATTGAAATTCTCAATGCGTACAGGCATATAGTAACGTTCCTTATCTTTGTTATAAGGTGACTCCGTATTGAGCACCCACTTGTCGTCTGGAGAAGCAATTGTCACGTTACCAGCTGAAGGAAGGAAGTGAGCTGAGATGGTCTGCTTCCACGAACGATCAGTATCGTCTGGATCCCAGAAACAGAGCGTCAAGTTATTATAGTCGAACTCTGTTCCCGCATAAACTTCCACTTGCTTATCCACCACGGTATTAGGCTCCACAAACACTTTGATGCCGTCAGGAGTCAGTGCCATACCATCAACAAATATTTTAGCACCCTTCGCATTTTCTTCGTTGTCCAAGCGATATAGCTGGAACACCGACGTTGCCAGATTGGGAGCCTCTGACTCATTTGACAAGTGGATGGTAAAGCGTGCGGGCTCACCATAAGGTACATTGCTTACGGTAGCCTGATCTGTCCAGATACTGAGGTTGTCAATTTGAATGGTCTTCTCATCCAGCACAAGACCTGAATTGTAGTATTTGGTCAAACGAGCGTCTTCGTATGGTTTCTTTGTTGCACCACCACGAGTACGGAATACGAAATTACTGTACGTCTTCGTATCGTAAGGCATGAACGACAAAGTCTGGTTCGTCCCCAAAGCACCTGTGCGAATTTTCTTCTTTACCTCTTCAGAATATTTGTAGATGACACTCATTTCACCATTCTTTATCTTATCCTCATAGTCAGCCAAATCCACTTTCGTGCGATAAACATCCACTGTCAAGTATGACTGGCGATCGCATGACAACGTGAAGCCCGTCTCCTTGCTGTTCTCCTCACTAGTAAGATTCTTGTAATTGAGGTCAAACGAAAGAACAGGTTTGAAGGAGACTATCAGCTTCGTGCCAGCCGCGCTGAATGATACCTCTGTCTTGGTATCATTCTCCTTTGCTTCACCTTGTTTGTTACCCCATTGCTTCAGGACTCCATTACCAAACTGCAGAAGGTTATCGCCCAGCCCACTAATGTCACTAATGAGCGGTATCTTCATATAGTTCTCGCGTCCCTTAGAGAATGCGAAGGATTCAGAATATTCCACTTTGCTGGCACCATCGAAACTATAGGTCTTTACCTTGTCTGCAGCGGTCACCATCAGTTTCTCCTGCTCATTGATGGCAAGGAAACCAATCCATGCTCTAATCTGGTCGTTGAGTGCAGCAATAGAATCTGGCTGATTCGTATCTGTACCTTCAGGCAGATACTGAACATAAGTGTATTTACCATCTTTGTCATACGATGCGTAGTCTGGATCGGTGGATGGCACCAAACTGACATAGACCGGATGTTTCTGGCTCTTGGCATAAGCCTTTGCCTCTTGTTCGCTGGTACCCTTTGGCAACATCAGCGACTCACGAATACGTATGAGCTGAGGTATCAACTCTTTCTCAATAAAACCTTCAGAATGGACAAAAGTTGTCTTCAGTTTAGCTGACATCTGCAGCACTTCATCGCGAATCAGATAAACTTTTTGGTTCTTATCATCCACACCTTCAGCCAGCACCTTAACCGTCCCATTTGCCACCTCATAGTCCTTTCCATTGATTTGGAAGGTGTTGCCTGTGGCAGGTCTAAGCAGTTTCATCATTGACTCAGGCACAACACGCACAGCAATAGCATCTTCCACTACCGTTTCGTCTGTGGCACCGATGTAGAGGTCTGCTACAGCACCCACACTCTTAATACCACTTGCGGTTTCAATCCTCTCTTTGGTCACAAATTCGTATTGATATAACCAGTTACCATAATAAGACGTGGTGAAGTTCAATGTGACAAGTTTGAAATTGTCGGCATTATTGATAGAACCAGCCGCAGTACCTGTATTGGCACCTGCCCATATACCTTGATAATAGTTGGAACCTTTACCTAGGCCTAATTCAAATTGGAAACCTGCTTCCACATTGATGTCATACGTATAGCCATAGCTAATCTTGGAACCAGCTTCGATGTAGGAACTACTCTCACCGCCTGGAGGGTCACGCAGAATGTCAATCAAGTGAGGTCTGCCTGCTACCACCATACGCTTACCTTGCGGTTTGGGCATAACGGCCATCACGTAAGCTTGCAACGGCTTGATATCGTAGTAAGTGGCATCGTAAAGCAATGTGAAAGTGAGTGAACGCAATGCATTATCGCCTTCATGGACGAAAGTAACGTTCTCTGGAGTGAAAAGGTAACTTGCCTGACCTAAAGAGTCCAACTGCAAGGAGTCTGTATGTTCCGCACCAATCAGTCCGTTGTGCACATACACGGTTCCTCCCTTCAGAAGCACGATGTCATCAGGCGTGTCCTTCTCCACATTATTGTAATAATACTCCTCACGGGCAGTCAGCGTCAGCAAGGCAGGACTACCCGCCATAAAAACAGGATATCCAAGCGTATAGCCCTTCTCCTTGCTCCAAAGACAGACATCCACTTTTCCGCCGATATTGTCTTGCGCTTTATAGCTCTTAATACCTAAGTATTTATCCAATGTACCCGTAAACTGCTCGTAGGCCAGTGTGGCTGGCTTATGATAGATGCGGTTGTATGTAACCGTATCACCCATAACATAGTCAGAAAGGTCAAGTGTCTCACCCACCTTCCCTGCCTGGAAGAGAGTGGCATAACCGTTACAATAGATGTCGGTCACCTTATACTTCACCGGAATGAAAGGAATCTGGAACTCACCTGTCTTGTTGTCGGGCGAGATGGTAATGGTGTGACGGGTAGAAACCACGCGAGTCGTGTCGTTCACACCATGTGCGTAAATGGAGTCACGCATCTTAATGGTTTCATCATTTTGATCACGCACAATCCAAGAAACATTGTCGCCTTCCAATTGCATGACGATGCGGATGCTATCGCCGAGGTTGTTGGTCGAAAGGGACTTGCCCAATGGTTTGTTTGCCTGATCCGCACCACCAACCACGCGACCACGAAGAGTGACGCGGGTCTGATCCCAAAGATAAATCTTGCTACGGTTGGCCTGAATATCAAGTATGGTGGAGTCATCTGCCGTGTCATGATTGATGATGAAGCCATTCTTGGAGAAAACGTGTCCCTCCTTCACCACCTGCACGGTATGCGCACCTTGTGGCAGGCTGAGCGAGAACCCACCCGCACTGTTGGTGCTTACTGGCTTGCCCTTATCCGGGCCAGAACTCTTGGTCATGAGTTTGCCGTCAAGCAGGAACTGAGCACCCAACACAGGGATGCTGGTTCCTTCGTACATGACGGTACCAGTATAGATATAGTAAGTGTCCGAGTAGAACACCACATCGTTGAAAAGGTTCTTGGAGTCTGTGAACTGAACCGTGTGCGCACCAAAGTCTGCAGCGTCACCTGGAACTGATACGGTTAGGGTGTAACTGCCGCTCTGTTGATAAACAAGACCTGCTATCTCAAAGAAACCTGATTCGTCGGTCACAGTCTCAACTCTGGAAGGATTCAATATGTTGGAGCCCTTTGCAACATTAGCAACGACCTTAGCCCCTGCCACTGCCGTACCATCGGCCAGGCGTACATAGCCACGCACCATACCTGTGCTAGCACAATGCCCCTCTGTCTCGGCTGAAGTGAAGTGCATACCTTCACAATTGACAATTGCATCCACACGATAGATGTAAGTGTGCTGTGGACGAGCCGTGTTGTCTATATATTGGACTTGTTGATAATTGGTCACCAAAGTGTCCACCTTAGTTGGCTCTGCCTTATCATAACGCAACACGCGGTAGTAATCCACGACCCAATCATTGGTTGTCCATTTAAGAATCACACTCGCCTGCTCCTCTTCGGCTGTCACGCCAGTAATCTCACCATTGAGGCTAAACTCATAATTGGCATTCACACCTGTCTCCGTCTTGACAATAGGTGCCTTGACCGTATTCTGGCGACTACGCAGACCGATGTAAAGCGGCGATTGGCTGCGTTCCATAATCATTGAGAACTGATAGTCCACACAGGTATTGGTCAATTCATAAGTCAATTTACCAGCCTCCACTTCCTCTGGGGTTAACGTCTTTTCAGCAGTATGTACAATTTCACCCGATGCTGCAATCATATCAACATGAAGTGTCATCTTGGCGCGCGTCTTATCCCAAATGGCTATGTCGTTACCCTCAGCCTCCTTGACAGGAACCGGGGGAAGAGGTGTTGACACTGCTCTGCCATTCTCTACTCTCCATGTGCGGCCTAACTTTGCGACCAAATTGGTCACTGACATATTGTCCGCCCTCGTAATATTAGAAGAAAGTTTTGCGTCAGGAATGAGGCCTGTTCCAATCGTATAACCATTTTTCAGGTTGATCGCCTTCTGGTGAGTGAAAGCATTTCTGTATGCTGAACCTGGCACATCAACACTCTTGGCAGCACAAAGGACATTGGTCAAGCTTGTGTTAGTCGAAAGATCCACAAACCCTACAAAGCCACTCGTCGTATAGGTTCCTTGGTCTGTCGAAGAAAACGAGCCATAGAAGGCACAATCCTTGATCGTCAAGTACTCTGCATATCCAACCAAACCTCCCAAGCATGCTGTTCCGCCATCGTGATCCACTAAGTTGATAGATGCATCAACAATACATTTCTCAATGTTGGCATTCTTAGAATAGCCGATCACACCCGCCGTGTTTCGAGCGCGAGAATTGATACTCCCTCGCACATGAAGGTTGCGGATATAAGCAGTCTTTGCCGTATAGCCAAACGGGGCACAAACGTCTGAATATGTATCCCCATCATCCAATGTGAGGGTCAGCGTGTACCCTTGTCCATCAAATTCACCTTCGTACGGATGCTCGTTGGTTCCAACTGCAGGTGTTTCCTTGTCCAAGTCAATATTGGCACCCAGGATGGCACCCAGTTTAGTTTCTCCTTTGTTCACCCTATTCGCAAATAAGGTCCAATCGGAGGGGTGACGCAAGATAAACTTGCCGTCAACTGTATATGTGGGATTATCCTCATAGTTTATTGACACCATCTTTGGGTGCACAAAATCACCCTCAGCCTCCCAATTGCCACCAAGGTAGGCAAGGAGTGTGGCTGTGTCCTGCACTGCTTTACCTTGATCACCTTTTATGGCGGTTGTGTAATAACACGTGGATGAATAAGTGATGGCCGAAGAACGGTAGAATGTTTGGCTATCTTTGGTGTTAATGTTCACCGCTTGAGGAGCAAACAAGTTATTCGACAACGTCAGGGTTCCTCTTGTGAATCCTACAAAACCGCCGACTGCATACGTCTTGGGGCCGATGATGCTTCCATCGAACATGCAATCCTCGATGGTAACGGGACCTGCATCTATTACAGAGATGAGTCCACCATGCGTTCCGTCACCATCAACAAAAGAATTAAGAGTGACAGAGACACGACAATTCTGAATCAGCACTTTCGGTTTACCATCACCAGAAACTACCCACCCCACCAATCCTGAGGCAAAGGGACGATAGGCCTGAATAGAACCTGCCGTATGCAAATTCTTGATAACGGCATTTGGACCCACATAAGCAAATGGAGCTATTTTAGGAGCCTCCGGACTTAAGCTATAGGCTCCTTCATCTCCCATATAATTAATGGTCAACGTATGTCCGTTACCATCAAAGGTGCCTTTGTAAGAATAGGCCAGCGTTCCAATTTGATCTTGCATCTTGCCGAGATTGACATCAGCATACATGATCGCATTCAAAGTAGTCTGTCCACTATTCACCAATTCGGCAAATGTATGCCAATCCTCTGCACTGCGAATGAGAAAGTTTCCATAAATGTCATAGGACGCCAATGGTGTGCTTCGCAGGTTCCATCGGATATTCACTTTATGCTCATCGTTCACGCCCCAATTATCAGCCTTCGTAACATAGGAATCATCAAAGAATGGCAAAAAGAAGCGTTCACCAATAACAGCATGAGCAATACCTGCGGTTGCATCCCACCCCCAGACGGCAGTACTGGCTCGGCGCACACGGTAGCGGATGCTGTCACTCTGATAGACAGAGAACAACCCTTCATCCACATAGGAGTAATCAACCTCATCTATATCGAAAGAAACCTGTCCAATACTCGTCCAATTTTTCTCATTGTCATCTTCGCCCACACAACGCTGAATCTCCCACATATCAGCCTCCATCACATCTTTATAGCCAGGATAAGCAATGCTCCATGTCAATTTTGCCGTTCCGTCGGGCAAGAGGAACGCCTTCAGGTTTTGGGCTGTGTGCAGAATCGGCAAGTCAATGTTTCTTGTCGATTCAGACGTCCGTTCCTTGTTCTCCGAATCATTATACTTGATGGTCAGGTAACAATCGCGGATGGGCTTTTCCATCGGGAAATAAAGGAATCCTGATGACGCCGCGTCGATGGTTTCCGTCACTTTGGAACTACCATCAGGGGTATAAGTCAGTTTGGCCTCCTTCACAGAACTTGCAGCCATCATCCACGGCACCATAATCTTGCCCACATTAGCACGTTCGTACGCCAACATCGGAGACAACAGTTCTGGAATGACCAGAGCGGGTCTTTCTGCAATGTCAAATTGTTGAGATGAGAGACCTTCCACATCCTCATCAGAGCGGAAATTGCCATAACGACGCACATTCCAGGAGAACTTCAGTGTCTTGCCCCGATATTCGTTGGGAATCGACCATTCTGCCGTAACGTCAAAATAAGCCTGATTCTTGTTGGGGCGATAGATACGAATCGTGCTGTTGGTCTTGCTTACGGTGCTGTTGCCGTGGTCAAGGTCACGGA
Source organism: uncultured Bacteroidales bacterium (assembly GCA_902803605.1). Classification (GTDB taxonomy): domain Bacteria; phylum Bacteroidota; class Bacteroidia; order Bacteroidales; family Bacteroidaceae; genus Minthosoma. The sequence continues at coordinate 7,461 of CADCQH010000004.1, forward strand.
TAATCTGCACCGTTCCGTTCACGCCTGTGGAAAAGGTGGCATCATTGTAGAGATGATCATTATCAATGTTACTCTCCGCTTTACAATAAAGCAGTGTTTTCTTGCTGCTACTCCCTTCTCCAACAACTTCAACGTACAGATATGCGTATTTAATCCAACAGTCAGCGCCATCAGTATCGTAAAGCGGCATCGTTATTCGAATCTTGTCCTGACCCACAGTATGAACGCTGTAAAAGTTCAGTTCATCTACATGAGTGGCCAACGCCCTTAGTGGCACGACAAGCCACAACAAAAGAAACAGAATGCCCCCTAATAAGTTGGGGTACAAAAACTGCGATTTTGTTCTCTTCATATTATGTATTGATTTCTTTATTTCCATATAGAAATAACTCGTTTAATTAAATAAATAATGTGTATTACCTCAGTTAAAGATGTGTCTTATTTGTGTTGATAATCGTTTCAACCTACAAAAGTATGTAAAAGAATCCACATCAATTGTAAAGAAAGGCCATTTTTTCATGAAACATTGACTTTTTCTGCGGGAAAATACTGATTTTGTCTTTTATGCATCCCTAATTATGATTCTTTTGTGTAAATTTGCAACTGATTCGGAAATGAGAGTCATGCTCAATCATCAATAATAAACCATCAAACTATCAATGAAAACAACTCCTTTAGAATATAATGTAGTCACTGAAGCCATCGAAAGTATGGGCTTGGGGGACTTTGCTGAAGCCACCATCCGCGACATCCAGTCACTCTC
>CADCQH010000005.1 GCA_902803605.1 uncultured Bacteroidales bacterium
CATTTGTGGCGGGCGCCACAAATTGTTGTGATGCCCGCCGCAAAGTCTCGTGGCGCCCGCCAAAATTCCATACGCATTTAGCTTATCCTTTTTCCTCGTATTTCTGAATCTATGGCAAAGATACAAAAGAAAAGGGGAAAATCCAAATTATTCTTGTCCTTTTTTCATTTTACACAACGAACGCCACAGAAGAAACAGGCAAACGTGCCTCATATGTGCCTCAAGGTTACCTCAAGGTTACCTCAAGGTTAAAAAACGCACTTTATTCTTACTTTAAAGGTGGGTTATTGTAGTTCGCTGGTTGAGGTTGTCTGTTTTCTGTCTGACGACTGTTCCAGGTTGACGGGTTAATCATACACCATTAATACGTATAGCATCATTTATGGAATCAACACCTTCTTACCCTCTTTGATGTAGATACCGGTGGTCGGGTTAATCACTGGTATCCCTTGCAAAGTATAGAAGACGGGGGATGATTCCCTTGAAGATTGATTAACGGCTTCGATTTCAGAAGTGAATTCGTTAAACTGCCACCAGTCCCAATTGAAGAGGGTAGAGGTGCTGGAACCCGTGAAACTGAAATGGACAGCATGGATGCCTTGCGGAACATTGGTAAGGTCGAAAGTTCTTTCTTCCCACAACTGATCATCTCCTGTAGCAGCGATGGGGATACGTGCCAGGACCGTTCCTCGGGCATTGTCCTTCCGGATAACGAGCGTTCCCTTACCGTTGGCTGATGCCACACGAAGGGTGATGGATTTGGCACCTTCTGTACCAAAATCGACGTTAGCCACGCGCATGGAGTCTCCACTGTGAATGTCGGTCACATATACGCCGGTGCTTTCATTACCGACCACACTGACACCCATTGCGGCATTGAGGGTCTCAGCCTGCTGAGGAATATAGGGGCTCATGGTACGCAGTGCCTGCACACCCTTACGGGTAGCAGTAACGGGCTGAATCGTTCCATCGCTATTGAAGTGCATCTCTTCCACTGCCATGCTGCGATTAAAGCCACCGCCGCCTTTTGCCCAACCCGTGTGATAGAAGAAGTAGTCCTTGCCTTGATAGTGCACCATACCGCTGTGATTGGTGAACGACCCCGTATCCTGCTGTCTCATCACGACTCCCTTGTATGTCCATGGACCCGTAGGGCTATCGCTCATGCTGTAGGAGATGTGTTCAGGCACACCACCTGCAGCATACATCAGATAATACTTGTCACCACGTTTGTCGAGCCAAGGTCCCTCCTCATAGCAGTCCTTGCCCGTCACCCTGTCGTCCACCTTCACACCTCCAAATGCTTCTTCCGTAAGAGGCACATCAACGATTCCATTGTTGCCGATATGAGTATTGATGGTCACCATCAAACTACCCAACTGAGCATAACGCAGTTTGTTGTTGCCCCAATACAGGTAGGCTTTTCCATCATCGTCAATGAAGACGGTAGGGTCTATGTCGCCTCCTTCGCCCGTGTCAATGAGCGGTTTGCGGAGGACATCCCTAAAGGGTCCTGATGGCTTCTTACTTCGTCCCAAGCCAATGTAATGGCGCCAGTCATTAGGTTTGGAAAGGCACATGAACCAATAATAGTACTCGCCATTCTTGACACACTGACTGGCCCAGCATGTACCCTCACGTCCCCAAGCAAAAGCAGTGCGAGGCATGGCGATGCCATGATCAGTCCAGTTCACCATATCGACCGTTGAATAGACACGCCATCGTTCCATATAATAAAAATCATTGACCCCGGGCACATTCATATCTTCGTCACAATACACATAGAGGCTATCATTACCCTCAAACACCATCGGGGCAGGGTCTGCAGTATAACAATGTGACACGATTGGATTCTGTGCATGAAGGCATACGACCGACCACAGACAGCAGACGGCGAGCAATATCTTCTTTTTCATCTTTTCAGTATTTTACGATAAGTTTTTTTATGATTGTTTTCACGTTCCAAGTAGATGCCCTTGCCAGTTGAAATAGCGGGCAATCCATTCATGTCATAGGTGGAGATGGCAGAGGGGAACGTTTCAGACTGGACGTCATCAATTCCCGTACCCACCTGAGCAACCAGATAATCCTTGCCTGCCTCTGTCGTCAAATCATATTCATACACTTTCTTAACCGCCAACTTGGGAGCCTGCGTCAGTGACTTCGCCAAGAGAGGTGTTTTGATGTCGGCTGGAGCATACAATGGATTGGGGCACTCACCACGGGCCTCTGTCAGACCTTCTCCCTCCAATGGTACATAGGAACGCAGACGCAGGACACCACCAATCGTGGAATGGATGGTAGCCACTTGCAGGCTTCCTTCTTCCCAAATCATGCCGACTTCAAATCCACCCCGTGCACGCAAACCAGAGACAGAGCCCTCCTCCCATTTCGTCGGCAAAGAAGGGAGCAGATGGATGGCACCATCATGACTTTGCAGAAGCATCTCAGCGATACCAGCTGTCGCACCAAAGTTTCCATCAATCTGGAAAGGCGGATGAGCATCAAAGAGGTTGGGGAAGGTACGTCCGTCTGGATATTGGCTGGCTGCATCCTCTGAAGGAAGGAGTTTGAGCATGTTACTTAATATGGTCAAGGCATGGTCTCCATCGAGCATACGCGCCCAAAAGCAAATCTTCCATCCCAGGCTCCACCCTGTCGCCGCATCGCCGCGATCTTTGAGGGTCTGCCTGGCGGCAGCAAAAAGTTCGTTGTGAGAATATGGACTAATCTGGTTGGAAGGGAAAAGACCATAAAGGTGAGAGATGTGACGATGTTGAAACTCACTGCCATCTGCATCAACAAGCCACTCCTGCAATTGCTTACGACTACCTATCTGCATCGGAGGCAGTTGGGCAAGCGTATTTCTGAGTGTCTGCTGGTATTCCGCATCCTCGTCCAAAACCTCAGCAGCATGAAGGGTGTTTGACAAGGCATCAAATACAATCTGATTATCCATCGTACAACCCGCAGTGATGGGAGTTGACTTGCCAGCAGGGCCTTGCTCTGGGCTGACAGAAGGAACGACAACCAACCAATTGTGATAAGAGGGGTGCGGTTTCATATAGTCCAAATAGAAATCTGCAGTGCCTTTGATGACGGGATACCACTCGCGAAGCCATTCCTTGTCACCTGTGTAAAGGTAATGCTGCCACAGATGGGTGGCAAGCCATGCCCCGCCATTGGGGTACATTCCCCAGAAAGCGCCATCCACAGGACCTGCAATGCGCCAGATGTCCGTATTGTGGTGTGCCATCCATCCATTGCATCCATACATCTTTTGAGCCGTAACAGCCCCTGTCTGACTCAAATCTTTAATCAAGGAGAAGAGTGGTTCAGAGGTCTCTGACAAGTTGCAGACTTCCGCAGGCCAGTAATTCATCTCCGCATTGATGTTGATGGTGTATTTTGAATCCCATGGAGCATCGCGCTTGTCGTTCCACACACCTTGCAAGTTGGCTGGCTGGCCACCTGGCTGTGAAGAAGATATAAGCAGGTAGCGACCATAATTGAAGAGGAGAGCCACCATACCCCAGTCCTTGCTACCCGTAAAGGCATCCAGACGTTTGTCGGTAGGCAAGTCGCTGTTGGAGGTCGATGGTAAGGACAGGTGTACACGGTCATATTGCTTCTGATAAGCTTCAATATGGCGAGCCAACAAAGTTTCGTAGTCATATTGGGCTATATCCGCGAGATACTTTTGGTTCTTGGCTTCGGCATCACCCGTCACATCATTATAATTGACGAAATTGGTGGCCGCAGAAATATAAAGCGTAGCCGTCTTGGCTCCTGTCACATACACCACACCTCCTGTTCGGTTCCTTACGGAACCATCACTCTCCACCTTATAGACGCACTGAGCATTCAATTTGCTGCTCACCCCTTCATGCCCCACACCTTGAATCGTGGCAACGATACAATCATCCCCTTTCTTGTAGGTGGTGTTGAAGGTACATGAATGTTGCACCATGAAATTCATTTCAGTCTCCGACTCAATCCTCATGACAATCACTCCATCAGCCATTGAGGCGAAGGTGGTACGAGAGCATTGGTAACTCTCCTCCCCCTTCTTCAAGGTGAAGGAAACGGTCGAAAGGGCTTTCTGCAAATCCAATTCACGACGATACTTCGTGGCGTTTTGGGAAGATACATTCAGATAGGTAATATTCAGACTGCCCAATGTCAGATACTTCATGCCATGAGGACCCTTCACGAACTGGTTGTTGATGATACTCTCAGCCTGAGACTCCTTGCCGCTGAAGATGAGGTCTCGAACCTGTTCCAGATAGTTCAGTGAAGTCGTGCTATTGTTGTTGTGGGGACCGCCCGACCAGAATGTCTCCTCATTCAGCTGTATCTCATCCTTCTGAATACCTCCATAAACCATTCCCCCCAAATGAGAGTTACCAATCGGAAGCGCCTCCAGCCATATTTGGGCTGGAGTGTCATACCACAATTTCTCCGTGTCAGCATCTTGGGCCATGACCATGTTCACCAACATCATCATCGCCAGGAAAAAGATTAGTTTCTTCATGAAAAATAAGTTTTGCTATGTAATTGATTTTAGTGCCACAAAGTTACGGACTATTTCCCTATTCCCTTTTCACTCTCGTAACTTTTCCTTTTCCCTTTCCCCTTTTCTTTGTGGCACTGAAACATTTTTTTTAAGAAAATAAACAATGAGCGAAATGTTTCCGTATCTTTGCAGCAAAATTCAGTACAATGACGAAAGAGGAAACACAACAACTGAAAGGAATTGCCATCATGATGATGGTGTGGCTACACTTATTTGGAACCAACCAAGAGATACTGGATGGATGTGAGAAATTCATCTACCTGTGGAATGGTGACCCACTCATCTATGCCATGAGGAAGTTTGCCAGAATGTGCGTGGTGTTCTATACGTTCCTTGGAGGATATGGGTTGTACAAAGTGTATCAAAGGGACATACACAAATGTTCTAACTCATCAACGATGAGAAACGGGCAGAGGGTGTGGCGGCTCATCACCAATTACTGGGTGGTTCTACTTATATTTATAGGAATAGCCGCTTGGTTGCAGCCAGAGACTTACCCTGGTGGAGGACGCATCTTGTTAATGAACGTGACAGCGCTGAACTGCACTTACAATGACACACTGTGGTTTCTTTTTCCTTACGCCTTGCTGACTTTGTTGGCCACTCCTATCATGCGACTCATCATGAAGCTGCGGGGTTATCGCATTTGGGTGTTCTTAGCAGTAGCATTGGCTGTCAAGGTAGTTCTCTACCTGAATGAAACGCAATATGAAAGTTGGTCAGGACTGATTTGGATGAACCTGCAAGGAGCATTGGGCCTTTTCTTCATGTTTGCCGTAGGCGCACTCTTTGCCAAGGACAACCTGATGGAGAGATTGGTGACAGCTATCAGGAGATGGATAGAGCAGTCCTTCTTGGTGCATAAGATGAAGGTGAGCGCATCGCTGGTGTGTTGCATCCTGCTGATACTACTCTTCTTTGGCAGAATTTGCGTGGGAGCCTCCACCTTGATAGACCCCATCTTCCTCCTTTTGATGATTCCCGTCTATCTCTGCATCCGGCGTCCCCAGTGGCTTTCAAACACTCTGACTTATATCGGCAAGCACTCGACCAACATCTGGTTCTGCCACCGTTATATCCTCGTGCTGACGGGCACGCTCATCACTGTATTCCGTTATCCAGTGGTCATGCTCATAGTCCTGATAGGAACCTGCATCTTATGTTCCTACGTTGTAAATGGAATCCTCCGGCTGACGAATCATTTTATACTCTCCAGAAAATCACGGAGTTGATCAGCCTCAACGTCTCCCATCTGGTACTCCTTTTCAGCATCGTCCTTCACCATTTTGAGCCATAAGCCGTATGCTTCCTCAGCCTCCTGCATCCAGTGGTCACGGTCGATGAAGAGGTTGTCGCCACAGTTCTGCATGACAAAGTTGGCGTATGCCTGTTCATATAGCTTATAACTGCGATGAATCTGCTCCAGAATCTCCTTCAAATCATCGGCCGAACTAATGGTACCGTTCTCGATGTCACGCACCACGCTATCCAACTCGCTCTTAGGAGCCAGCAAGCCCATCATATCCACCCAGCGGCCTCCGTTACTGTCATCCGTCTCAGCCGTATTGTTCTGGAAGCAACGATAGAGGAACAGTTTGAGTACTAAGTCATAATATTGGATGCCCTTCAGCAAAGCTGCCCGTTTGATTTTACAGCCATGATAGATAAACACCTCTGTACTTTCGGGGTTTTTCTTCAGCAAATCCTCCAGGATGCTTTTACCCTCCAAGACAGACTGCACGATGTAGGGATTGGGGAAGGCAAAATTGATGATGTCGTTGCGAGAACTGAGTGGACGCTTGTCGCGCTTTGGCCACTTACCCACATCACGCCAAGTGCCGACTGTACGAATGTTAATACCAGGCACAAGACACGTCTCCCGTCCTTCTGCAATCACATAACTGAAGGGAAGCTTCTGTACTTGTGGATGGTTCTGCACCTTACCCATCACCATCGAGAAGGAACCTATATGAGCAGGCCAAAGGATGTGACTACCTGACGCAGTCTTACTGCCACGGTCGAGGGTTCCCCAATGGATAGGTCCCATCTTGTAGGCATGGTTGCTTTGATTCGTACCAGAACCTGCATTGTAGAAGGAGAAAGCGCCACCAATGAGCAAAGTGCTCTTATGATGGCTGGTGGCAAACGGACCACAGAAGGCGGCACAAGACTCGCCATTATCCATATAACTATTGGCAAAGAACACGCTCGCCTCTGACGAGAAACCTTTTCCTATATGAACAGATTCACCCACGAAACTGGCATAGACCTTCGCACCATCTATCACGCTGGCACCTGCAGCCACCACACTATCCTCAATAATGACATCAGAGCCGATGAGCGTACCTGCATCGTCTGTACTCATGATGGTGCAGTTATTGAGTTTGCAACTGCCCTGCACTTCACACCCCTCACCAATTCTCACATTGCTCATCTCCTTCACACCCACCACACGAGCACCAGAGCCGATATGGGGAGTTGACAGTTCCTCGTTAGCATTTGGAAGTTTTGCCAACTGCTTGGCCTTAGGGAAGTTCACCATCAGCCATGCCAATTGCGCAGTCAACCCTTCAAAGATGACGATATTGGCATCGCCACCCTCGTTCAGTACAGAAATTTCCGTGCCATTGCCAAAGGTGCTATCCTCTTGATTGGTAATGATTCCCACATTAGCCACATAGCAACGGTCACCTATCTGCGTGTTGGAAATATAACCACGAACGTTCTCCACCAGACAATCATCACCAATCGTCACATTCCTCAAAGTGGCATTCCTCACGCAGCAGCGACGGCGGAAGCCCTCTTCCACTTCGACCGACCCACTCAAACCACCAATCTCCACATGTCCGTAAAGCAGGACATTCAACAACTGGTTAGGTACAAAAGCCTCATCCACCAAGATGTCCGACCAGTCTTCAGCCCAACATCCACGCTCTTCCAACTGAGCGATTTCATTTACAGTTAGTTCTCTCATTTTATTTCTCCGTTTGCGTTATAGTTATCATACAAAAAGTCATTGTAGGGGTACTTCTGCACATGCAGTTCGCGTACTCGCCTGTAGAGCAAATCCCGCAACTCATCGATATTCTCGCGTTCCTTGGCTGAGATGAAGAAACAATTGTCGTTGAGTTTCGCCATCCACGTCTTCATCAACTCATCCAGCGGGATGTTCTCCTTCGTGCGTGGCGTCAGGTCATCCTCCTCCTTCTCCACCCACGTATAGGCATCAATCTTATTAAAGATAATCATTTGTGGCCTGTCGGCACAGCCCAGATCTCCCAGGGTCTTATCCACCACCTGAATTTGCTCTTCAAAATCAGGATGACTGATATCAACCACATGCAGCAACAAGTCTGCTTCACGCACCTCATCAAGCGTGCTTTTGAAAGACTCCACCAAGTCTGTCGGCAACTTGCGGATAAATCCGACGGTATCAGACAAGAGGAAAGGCAAATTCTCTATAATCACCTTTCTCACCGTAGTGTCAAGGGTGGCGAAAAGCTTGTTCTCAGCGAAGATGTCACTCTTCGACAGCAGGTTCATCAGTGTCGATTTCCCCACATTCGTATAACCCACCAACGCCACACGAATCAGTCTTCCTCGATTCTTTCGCTGCGTGGTCTTTTGCTGGTCAATCTCCACCAAGCGCTGTTTCAAGAGCGAGATGCGATGACGGATGATACGTTGGTCCATCTCCAACTGGGTCTCACCTGGGCCACGAAGTCCCACGCTACCGCCTCGCTGACGTTCCAAGTGCGTCCACAATCGGGTCAAACGTGGCAACATATAGCGGTACTGTGCCAGTTCCACCTGCGTCTTGGCGGCTGCCGTTTGGGCACGCATGGCAAAGATGTCCAAAATAAGGCTTGTCCTGTCCAGAATCTTTACCTGCAACGCCTTCTCTATATTTCGTATCTGCTTGGCAGAGAGTTCATCATCGAAAATCACCATGCCCACAGGGTCTTCCTCATCATCCTTCTGCCGGATGAACGCTGCTATCTCCTCCAACTTTCCCGTGCCTATATATGTGATGCTGCTGGGGCCATTCACTCTTTGCGTGAACCGCCTGACCACTTTCGCCCCTGCCGTATCAGCCAAGAACTCCAGTTCATTCAGATATTCCGTTGTTTTCCGTTCGTTCTGCTGAGGCGTGATAAGACCCACAATAACAGCCGTTTCCACTTTCGCCTCCTTAATAAACTCCTTCATACAAACTATTTTGGTTGCAAAGATAGAAAAAAGAATTGAAGAATTGAAGAATTGAAGGACTGAAATTATGATATAACCTGTTTTTTCATCCCTTATTTCAATTTTTCAATTTTTCAATTCTCCAATTCTCCATTTTTCCGTACCTTTGCAGCCGATTTGACGATGAGAGTACTAATCATTAACACATCTGAGCGGGTCGGAGGGGCAGCGATTGCTGCAAACCGGCTCATGAAGGCCTTGAAGAAAAATGGCGTCAAGGTAAAGATGCTTGTGCGCGATAAACAGACCGACCACCTGACTGTTTTCTCTGTCGGACACAACTGGACACAACCCATCAAGTTTGTCTGGGAACGCCTGTGCATCTTCATCGCCAACAACTTCAGTCGCAAGAACCTCTTCCAAGTGGATATCGCCAACACAGGCACTGACATCACCCAACACACGGAGTTTCAACGGGCTGACATCATCCATCTGCATTGGGTCAATCAAGGTTTCCTCTCTCTCTCGAATATCGACAAGATTCTGCATGCAGGCAAGCCCGTTGTCATCACCATGCACGACCAATGGTACTTCACAGGCATCTGCCATTATTCAGGCAACTGCCAGAAGTACAAGGAACTATGCCAGCATTGCGAACTGATGAAGAACGCAATGTGGGGTGACCTTGCCAAACAGGTTTTCCAAAAGAAAGAAAAGATATATAGCGATGCCCAACTGACCTTTGTGGGATGCAGCCAATGGATGGCGAACTTGGCAAAGACATCGAAACTCACCCAAGGGCACAAAGTTGTCAGTATCCCCAATGCCATCGACACGGGCCTTTTCTGTCCTCAAGACAAGAAGCAAGCACGACTGGCATTCAACTTGCCCACCGACAAGCGCCTCTTACTTTTTGGCTGTCAGCGCATCACAGACGAGCGCAAGGGTTTTCATTACTTGGTGGAGGCCCTGCAACTTCTCAAGCAACAGCAACCCAACCTTGCCAAAGGCTGTGAAATCGTTGTGGTGGGAGGTGAGGCAGAAAGCATCCGTCACAAAGTTCCTTTCAACATCTTCCCTGTACGTTATGTCAGCGACCCTCAGAAGATGGTGCAACTTTATAATGCTGTTGATCTCTATGTCACCCCCTCCCTGCAAGACAATCTGCCCAACACCATCATGGAATCGATGGCATGTGGCACCCCTTGTGTAGGATTCAATGTGGGCGGCATCCCTGAAATGATTGACCACAAAGAGAATGGTTATGTAGCCAATTATAAAGACGCACAAGACTTCGCCAACGGCATCCTTTGGATGTTGAGCGCCGATCAAGGAATCCTGAGCCGTCAGGCCCGCAACAAGGTGATGACCACCTACAGCGAAGATGCTGTCGCGTATAAGTATAAAGATGTGTATAAGAGTTGAGAGTTTAGGGTTTAGAGTTGAGAGTTTATAGTTTAGGGTTTAGAGATTAGAGTTTAGAGTTTAGAGATTAGAGTTTAGAGTTTAGATGAAGTTCAGTATCATCACAGTCACATACAATGCTGAGGCGACCTTAGAGCGGACACTCGAAAGTGTAGCGCAACAGACCTACCCAGACATTGAGCATCTCATTATCGATGGTGCTTCCAAGGACAAGACGTTGGAGATTGCCCGTCGATACCCTCATGCCCATGTGGTGAGCGAGCCAGACAAGGGACTCTATGATGCCATGAACAAGGGGCTTCAACGTGCCACAGGCGACTACCTCTGCTTCCTCAACGCTGGTGACCAATTGCACAGCAAAGACACCTTGGCACATATCGCCCTGTGCGTCTCTAAGGCTTCCACTGAATCCAATGATTCTCAAATCAGTGTCCTTTATGGCGACACACACATCGTCGATGCCCAGGGGCACTTCCTTCGCAACCGTCGCCTCACCCCTCCTGAACACCTCACTTGGCGCTCCTTCAAAGACGGCATGTTGGTTTGCCACCAAGCATTCTATATCAATCGCCACATTGCGCTCCCCTACGATTTGAATTATCGTTTCTCAGCTGACTTCGACTGGTGCATCCGTTGTCTGAAGGAAGGGGAGCTGCGAGGTATGCAGAACCTCTATATTCATGAGCCTCTTGCCGATTATTTGGCAGAGGGCATGACCACAGCCAACCATCAGGCATCCCTCAGGGAAAGATTCAAGATTATGGCAAAGCACTATGGGCTTCTGCCAACCATCGGACAACATATTTGGTTTATATTCAGAGTTTTAGTTAAAAAGTAAAAGCAAGCATGAAGAGATTTCGTCCTTCTAAGCCAGAGCTGTTCTACACGCTCAAGAATTACGACAAACAAAAGTTCACTGCCGACCTCATGGCAGGTATCATCGTGGGCATTGTCGCCCTCCCTTTGGCTATCGCCTTTGGCATCGCTTCTGGCGTTTCGCCTGAAAAAGGCATCCTCACAGCCATCATCGCAGGTTTCGCCATCAGTGCGTTTGGTGGCAGTCGTGTACAGATAGGTGGACCCACTGGCGCCTTCATCATCATCATCTATGGTATCATCCAGCAATATGGACTCACAGGACTGGCCATCGCCACAGTCATGGCAGGACTTTTCCTTATCTTGCTGGGCGTGCTTCGATTAGGCACCATCATCCGTTACATTCCCTACCCCATCATTGTGGGTTTCACCAGTGGTATCGCATTGACCATCTTCTCCACCCAGGTGAAAGACCTCTTGGGGCTCCATATCGAGGGAGAAGTTCCTGCTGATTTCATCGAGAAATGGATTTGTTACATCCAGAACTTCAATACCGTTGACCTCGCCACAGCCATCGTGGGCATCCTTTCAGTTGTCATCATCGCCTGCACGCCATTACTCAGCAAGAAAGTGCCAGGTTCCCTGGTCGCCATCATCGTGATGACGGTGGCAGGCATCGTAATGACCAACTATTATGGCATCCATGTCGATACCATCGGCGACCGCTTTGAAATCAACCCTTCGTTGCCTGAAGCCGAGGTTCCCTCATTGAACTGGGACAACATCAAGGGACTGCTCTCCCCTGCCCTCACCATTGCCGTATTAGGTGCCATCGAGAGTCTCCTTTCTGCCACAGTAGCTGATGGTATCATCGGACACAAGCACGACTCCAATCAAGAACTCATCGGCCAAGGTGTTGCCAATATCCTCAGTCCTATCTTTGGTGGCATCCCTGCCACAGGAGCCATTGCCCGCACGATGACCAACATCAACAATGGAGGGCGCACCCCTGTTGCAGGCATCATCCATGCCATCGTGCTGCTGCTCATCTATTTCTTCCTGATGCCATACGCCAAGTACATCCCAATGGCTTGTCTGGCAGGTGTGCTTGTGGTGGTCAGCTACAACATGAGCGGCTGGCGCACCATTCGTGAGATGATGCACAATCCCAAGAGCGACACCTTCGTGCTTTGGCTCACTTTTGGACTCACCGTCATCTTCGACCTGACCATTGCCATCGAAGTGGGTCTGATGCTCGCCTGCCTGCTCTGCATGCGTCGTATGGCAGAGACCACTCAAGTCAGTGTGCTCACAGAGGACGATGACATCGACCCCACAGCAGAAACTGACCTTGCAGAGAATCCCAACATCGAACATCTCACCATCCCTGAACATGTGGAAGTGTATGAAATCAACGGTCCTTACTTCTTTGGCATCGCCAATAAGTTTGAGGAGGTGATGGTGCGCATGAAGGAACGCCCCAAGGTGCGTATCATCCGTATGCGCAAGGTGCCTTTCATCGACTCTACAGGCATGCATAACTTGACCAACCTCATTGAGATGTCAAAGAAAGAAGGCATCAAGATCATTCTCTCAGGCGTGAACGATTATGTACATGGCGTTCTGGTGAAGAATGGCTTCAACGAACTCATTGGCGAGGACAATATCTGTCCCAACATCAATGTCGCCCTCGAAAAAGCCAAACAATAAATATAGGAAATGAAGCGAATAAGGCAGGAGTCGCTCCAGACTCCTCCTTTTTTATTCATTTTTGTCCCTTTTCTCACTTTTTTCAAGAAAAGGTTTGCGTGTTTTGCAAAACTTTCTTACCTTTGCCACCTAAAATTACGCCTTCTCTCATGTGCGAGGGAGGCGTTTGAGACTAACTAACAACGACTTTGACCTATTTTACACATTGTTTATAATAAGGAAAGAGTCAATAACGTTTAACTAATCTTTATTTTTTAATTTATTTAATTACTAACTCATTATGAAGAAATCAGTACTTCTTTTCGTGGGCTTATTGCTCACAGCGGTGAGTGCCTTTGCACAACCCGCGAAGCCACAGGTGGGGTATTCCTCTTGGGGAGAAGGTGAATTCTATCTCTACAACGTGGAGGCTGGTATGTTCCTGACCAATGGAAACGCTTGGGGGGCACGTGCTACCATGGTAACTGGAGGTAGCAACGACAACATCATCAACTATGACAAGTTCATGGCTGGTCAAGGTGACGTTGATGCCATCAAATGGGAAATTAAAGCTGCAGACGACACACGTGGATTAACTGGCGAGAACAATTACTGCTATATCATCCACAACACCAAGGATGCAAGCTTTAATTTGACTGTCACCACAGCTAAGGAAGGATGGGTGGATGCAGGTCCTGGCCGTCCTGAAACAGAACACGAAGGTTGGTACCTCGTATCAAAGGATGATGCTGCGAAGACTTTCAAATTGAGCTACATCAGAAAGAATGCCAAGAAAGATGGAGAAGGCCAAGTAATCGAGAATGAGTATGAATACGAGCCAATGACAGGTACTTTCTGTGTATCAAAGTTAGGAGAAGGCAACTTCGACACATTCTATGATGAGACGGGTATTAACGACACTTGGGCAGTGGTGAGCGTAGCTGAATACAACAATGTGATAGACGGTTTCAAACTTTACTATGCAGGTGAACGTCTGAAGACGATGATTGCAGATGCAAAAGCATTGGGTATTAACGCCGATTTCTCTGCATACGAAACAACATTGAACAATCCTGAGTCAACGCTTAAGAATCTTCAGGATGCCTTTAACAAATTGAAGCCTGCTGTAGAGTTTGGCAAGGTGATTGTTGAAGCAAAGCAACTTGACGCCAACCGTTGGGGAAAGTTTGAGGCTATTTTCGCCGATCCTGAATCAACAAATGCGATTTTTGAAACTAACACGAAGCTGATTAAAGCGCTCATGGATCTGAAGAAGGCCCTTGACGAAGGCAAGACGTTGGATGCTGATCACGACTATACAAAAGCTGACGGTCTCTATGCCAGCGATGAGTCTGCTCAGGCAGACATCGAGGCTGAGACCAAGCGCGTCAAAGCATTCGTCTCTTTGAAGAAGGCCCTCGACAAGGCAACAGCGGATTATCCTTCACTTGACTTCAGCGAAGTAAAAGCTGCCTATGACGAGTCGGAATCTACCGTTGACAACCTTGCTGCCGCTGAAGCCAAGATTGCCGAACAGACAGCACAATACGACCTTGAGCACGCTACAGTTGAGAAGCCTGGAGACATCACAAGTCAGCTTACTAATGTGGACGGAAAATCTGCAACCGACTGGAAGCAAGTCTTTACTGGTGAGGGAAACGTGGGTGGCTTTGCTTGTAACACATGGTCTGTCGAAGCCAATAATGGAGCTGATGGTACCAACATGACCACCAACTTCCTGCAGTCATGGGTAGGCAAGGGGAGTATCCTTTCCAACCAAAAGGTATATCGTGAACCATTTAAGGTTACACCTGGTGCATACAAGATTACTGGTAACATTCGTATCTACAACGAGAGTGGTGCAGAGTACATGAAGGGAGCTTATCTCTTTGCTAACATTAACCGCAATAGCTTGTTTGCTAATGAAGACGAAGCACAGACTAACGCTATCGAAGGTGCGAAGTACAACACCTACAACAATATGCTGAACTACTGGAAAGACGGCTTTGAAACATACACTATCGTTCCAGAAGATGGCACTCTCTCCTTTGGTTTGCTCGTTGAAGATCCAAACTACAACTGGATTGCAGCCAAGGATTTCCACGTTTACTACATGGGTGACACCTATGAGGCCTTTGAATATGTGCGTAACAATTCTGAGATGTTTGTACAGCCATACCCAGAAGAGACTATCGCCATGAAGCAACTGCTGAATGATTTCAACAATGCTGTTAAGAACTATGGAGAGGCTACAAACGCCAAGGATATTAAAGACGCTGTTCAGGCACTCGTTGCATTAGCAGACAGCTTACAAGCCAATGCCAATGCTTACCAAGCATATTACGACAAGGTGATTGAATTCAGAGAGGGCGATTTTGATCTTGTTGGAGATGATGCAGACATTCTGTTCGACTATATTGATACGGGGTACGAAGAATTTGGTCCAGAGAGCGATGAAGCTATTGCGTATGGCTTCGCCAACGGGTTTGCCGAATTTATCCTTACTGACCGCTCACTGACAACAGAGCAAATCATAGCAGAGCTTGCATTCCTCAACCAGCTCTATGAAAACGCTGTTCGCAATTCATTGACGAACGGTTCTGACTTGACTGATTTGATTAAGAACGCAGACTTCTCGCTTTCGAAATCAGAACAAGATTGGCAAGGATGGACAAAGAATGCTGCCTCTGGCGGTAATGTGCGCGTGGCTGAAAGTTGTGCTGAAGCATGGAACAACTCAAACTTTGATATTTATCAAGAAGTAGAAGGCCTTCCAGAAGGTTTGTATGAGATTTCCGTGCAGGGCTTCTATCGCTATGGACGTGGCCAATACGCGGCCTACACAGCACAGAATGTACCTGAGGTAAAGCCAGGTGGTGCTCCTGTATTTGTCTATATGAATAACATGTCCACTCCGTTTGCTAACGTCTATTCGGAGCCACAGGGTACAGGCTTCTACACAAGCGGAGGTACGGAAGCACAAGGAGATAACTACTTCCCTAATGACATGGCTTCTGCTGCCGTTGCATTTAATAACGGCATGTACACCCAAAAGGCATACGGTTTGATCCAAGCGGGTGACGTGATGCGTATCGGTGTGAAGGGTAATTCATCTCAGTTAGGTGACTCTTGGGTTATCTTCGACAGCTTCAAGTTGACCTATCGTGCAAAGGATCCAACAGCCATCATGGAAGTGCTCAATCTGAAGCGTGAGGAACTGAAGAATCTTATTGCAGATGCACGTAACAATAACAACATTACTGAACCAGTGTACAAGGATGCCAATGATATTGCCAACACAACTATTGACGATAATCTCAGCAATGATGCCAAATATGAGATTCTGATTGAGACCAATGATGCCATCATTGCCTCCAGAGAGAACATTGAGAAGGTGGAAGCATACAAAGCTATCAATAAAAAATATGACGAGGCTGCAGACGCTTTGGAATTAGTGGATCCTTCATGTGAGGATGCTATTTGGGATGATATTGAGAACATAGATGACGAAGCAGAAGGATACGTTGATCTGAATACAGATGAATTGGCAGACTTGACCACTCGCATGGAGCAGCTGACAACTGACATTTTGGCTAAGGTTGAGGAAATCAAGGTGGCTAATAAGGTGAAAGATATGGCTTCTGCTACAGATGCAGTTCCATACGATGCAACGTCATTCATCAAGAATCCTGATATGGAAGAGGCTGCTGACAGCAAGACCATGCCAGGTTGGGAATTCTGGATTGCTCACTGGTCACAGAAAGAAGGCAAAACTGATGCAGACAAGGCCAATGGTCCTGTGAAGGGTAGCGACGGTATCTCTGGACGTTCACTTGAAGCATGGTCTGGTACAGTAGGTGCAGACCTCGACTTCCATGCATTCCAGACCGTGAATGATCTTCCTGCAGGTAAGTATGTGCTCACGGCTAAGGCTGCCAACGCCTCTAATGGTGTCACTGCTGACGAAAACCTTTGGAATAATCCTGAGACCGCTGCAGCAGGTCGTGTATATTTCTACACACTCATCTCTGATGGTGAAAACGAGAGAGCCGTTTCTATTCCTGTAGAGCCTAACATCGGTAGTGCAACAGCTGCTAAACCTTATGAACTCACCTTCACATTGGCAGAGGGTGAAAAAGCAACGATTGGCTTCCAGACTGTCGGCACTGTACCATTCCGTTGGTTCATGTGCGATGACTTCGGACTCATGTACTATGGTACACAGAGCTCTAAGCCAGACTCTAATGACGAGGGTGATGTTGTCGCCATCGAAGAAGTTGAAGAAATGGCAGCAGGCAAGACCATCGCAGGCATCTACACTGCTTCTGGTGTTCAGATTGAAACTCTCCAGCCAGGTGTCAACATTGTGAAGTACACAGATGGCACTTCAAGAAAGATCTTCAAGTAAATCCTACAAACATTCTATACGACGAGTGGCGGACTCCCAACGGAGCCCGCTACTTTTTTCTTTTCATTCGTTTGGCTAAGTAGTAGAATAATCGTATCTTTGCATCATGAATATCTATCGGGACATCAAGAACATATTGACTGATGGCAACATGCCAGAGGGCGAAGCAAAAGCGGTCGCTCTCCTGCTCTTGGAGAGGGTTGCTGGATTGCCGACGGCAAAGGCATTGATTGCCGACGGCAAAAGCATGCTTTGCCGACGGCAAACCCTTCTTGAGATGGCGGCACGCATTTCACAAGGCGAACCCGTCCAATATGTCTTGGGTGAAACCGACTTCTGCGGCCTGACTCTGAAGGTGCAGCCAGGCGTGCTCATCCCCCGTCCTGAAACAGAAGAATTGGTAAACTGGATTGTGGAGGAGGTTAACCTTGACGCTAACCTTAACCCTAACCTTAACCCTAACTGTCAACTATTAGACATTGGGACTGGCAGCGGGTGCATCGCCATTGCTCTTGCCAAGGTGTTGAAGAATGTAGAAGTGGAAGCATGGGATGTGAGTGATGTGGCTTTAGACGTGGCCAAAGATAATGCCACAAAGAACGGTGTGCAGATAAAAGTGAGAAAGATGGATGTCCTCTCAACCCTCAACCCTAAACCCTCAACTCTCAACTCTCAACCCTCAACTCTCAACTCTCAATCCTCAACCCTCAACCACTACGACCTCATCGTCAGCAACCCACCATACGTTTGTGAGGAAGAAAAGGAAGAGATGGAGCGAAATGTGTTGGAGCATGAACCAGGATTGGCATTGTTCGTTCCTAATGATGACCCATTGCTGTTCTATCGCCAAATTGGCACATTAGGACAACACATACTGAAGTCAGGAGGAAGACTCTTTTTCGAAATCAACCGCAGGTTTGGCAAAGAAGTGGTAACTCTCCTGGAGGGCATGGGCTATCAAGAGGTGGAACTGCGACAGGACATATATGGAAACGACCGTATGGTCAAGGCAATAAAGCCACAATAAAATCGTTATTGAAGGTATGAAAAAGTTCTATTTCATTCTATGTATATGCCTGCTAAGCATCACCCGCATACAGGCCAGCGACTGGAAAATCTATGCGTCCTACCACAATGCCACACAGGCAGTGAAGACGGATGCACGCATCTTTGTACTGGCCAACGGCAACCTCTACAGTTATGACACGGATGACCAAACTGTAGAGCTGTATGACAAGACGAATGCGCTGAGCGACTTTGGCATTATCCACATCGCCTATTCGTCAGCTACCCAGCGACTGGTGGTTCTCTATGAGAACGGCAACATTGATCTGATTGGTATGGATCAGACACGTTGGAACATGCCCGACCTGAAGAAGAAGGTCTTGGAAGACAAGACCATCAACGAACTGAAGGTGGTGGGCAGCGAGGCACTCATCAGCCTCAAC
>CADCQH010000006.1 GCA_902803605.1 uncultured Bacteroidales bacterium
AGATAAACAGCAAGACAAAGATGATAGTGTAACATCCGTTTTAACTCAGTTGGTTAACAATCATATTTTTGAAGAGGAAGATAAAATAGACTTGATTAATAGCAGTTACATCATTAATCTAGGACGTTTTCCAAAGGATGGTGCTATGGCAAAGGCTATTGTTTATTTTGTGGTGTCGAAACTCAACAACATCTATGAAACTTTGCCTCCTCAAGCGACTAACAAAGAACGAGTGGAACTACGCCACTTTACCATCATTGATGAAGCTCATTATATGCTTGATTTCGACAATCGTCCTTTGCGTGAGCTGATAGCAGTAGGACGCAATAAGGGTATGAGCATAATCTTGGCGACTCAGAATATGGATAGCTTCAAGAGTAAGTATTTCGATTTCTATGCTAACGCTCAATATCCTCTCATCATGCGGCAGCAACAACAGAATGATGCTGTTCTCAAGGATTTATTTGGTGTCTCATCTGGTCAGGCTCTACAAGAGATTAAACAGGCAATCACAGGTCTTCAAAAGGGCGAACTAATTACGAAAGATGCAGAAGCTATGGCACTTGGTATAGGTAAACCTTGGCAAAAGATAAAAGTGACACATCTAATATAAATAAAGTATGGATAAACTTGATAAAACATACGAAGCGGTAGCAATGCTGGAGTCATTGGGACTGCCTGTGAGCAGCGAACAATTAAATGTCATTGCTCAGATGGAGAAGGAATATCTTCGCGATGAGATTATTCCACTTATTAAGCAGGAACTGGAGCCCTTGGTGGAGAAAATGAGAAACTGTTTCAACTTGGAGGTTTCTTATTCTAAGGCAGATGGATTAGACATTCAACTGAAAGATTCATCACGGCAAAGTCGAAGTTTGTTCCCTGCAGAAGAGGTGAAAGGCTATCGAAAGAAAAAATTCATTATTCGAGTAACCTTCCCAGACAAAAGGGTTTCATGCCATAAAATAGTATCGAATACTTTTGCCGATGTGATTAAGTATGCTGGTGCCAAGAATGTTGAACCACTTGGAATAACATTGCTTGGCGAGAATATTATATCATCTTCGCTTATGGAAAATGAAAGATATGCTGCTGGTCAACAAGAAATTGAACCGGGATTATATGTGTGTACTTACTGTGACACAGAAAGGAAGTTGGAAATACTCAAGACCATTAATCGTGAACTGAATTTGAATCTTATTATTGAGAAAGTGATGTTGGATTGATTCACACGATGGAACGTGAATGACCAAACATGTCATATGGAGGAACTGGATAAAGCGTATGAGGCTGTTGAGATGCTAAGAGATTTGGGACTGCCTGTAACTAAAGAACAGTTGGAAAACATAAACCGGCTGGAGATGGAAAACGGGACAAGGGTTAGGGAAGATGTGAGATTTTACTATTACGAGCAGTCCTACACCTATTATACGAAGCAGATTATGAACATCCGACAGGCAAAAATTCGAGGCGAAATAATATTAGCTAAACCGGTATTGTTGCTTGCAATAATCGACGGGATTGAATCGGGTGTTTTCACAAGCAATGAATTCTCATTAACAGAATGGTTGGAGAAACGCTATGTGGTGTTAATGATGAAATATATGAGACATTCACAGTTCGATAAGCCGACAGACATCTCAAATCCCTTTTGGCATCTGCAATCGGATGGGTTCTGGCATTTGAGCTATGTTGGAGAACAACTTGGCAAAAGCTGCACGCCATCAAAAGTTTGGCTGAAAGAAAACATAGAATATGCCTATTTTGATGATGATTTATGGCTGTTGCTTCAGAACGATGTATGGAGAATGAAGTTACGTAATTACATTATTGAGTACAAATTGACTGATGGTAGCTGGTTCGGAAAGATTGCAGCAGAGGGACTTGGGATCATAGTTGCTTTACTGTTGGCAGCATAAATTACACCCTGGTTAATCCCCCAATAAACTATTCTTTCATGCTTAAGGACGGCTACGAAAAGGAGAAGATGGAGAAAATGAAAAAAGATAAATAATTACTATTTATCTCTTTCCATCACCAATTCGTCAGCCAAATATTCATCGCTCAAACAATGCTCAAAGTTTTGTAGCCCATCTCTTAGATTCTTGATAAAGGAAACCTCCTTTTATTGTTCACAGCACCGTCAGACTCACCCTGCGACCTAACCCGTGAAAGATTTTGAACAAGGTGGAAACCTGAAGGTCTGTGTGGCCATTCTCCACACGGGAGATGTAGCTCTTTTTCGTGCCAATCTTCTTCGCAAGCTGTTCCTGAGTGAGACCCACCCTGAGACGCTCCTCTTTCAACCGCTCTCCCAAGATGAAAGCATCACATTCGGCATCGAACTCCATCCTTTCCGGAGTACCCTCTGCCCCGAAATCCTCTGCAATCAGATCATCGATTGGCGTGAGGCTCAATTTCTTCAGTTCTTCCTTTGTCATATGTTTACCCTTTCTTTTCTTCAAAATATTCCTTCATGATTCGTTTAGCCTTTTCTATCTCGCCTTGCGGCGTCTTCTGAGTCTTCTTCTGGAATCCGCTGAACAGGATAATCAGGTTTCCTTCATCAAAACAGCAGAAGACGCGGTAGATATTCCCCTCATCCTCTATACGTATCTCATACAGTCCAGCTACGTTTTTGATGGATTTTAGATAGCTGCTCGGAATGACCTCCAATGTCATGATATAGAGAAATATCTGATACATCTTCTTCAGCGTCCGAAGAGGGAGTGTCTTCTTGAACTCCTTGAAGTAGTCCTTGTAAGCCACAAACTGCCTGATGTATTCTTTTTTAGCCATTTCTGCGAAATTTTCCGCAAAGGTAACTAATTAGTAAACATCCTCCAAGATTTTCTTCATTTTTTTTATAAAAAATTTGCCGTTTCAGAATTTGTCTCTATCTTTGCCATCGGTTCGGGGAGAAATCCGGACTAAATGATAGGGCGGAAAAAAGACAATATATATTGATAAAGGACAAGGACAGGCAATGATTTTGGTTGGATAAGAATCATCAAGAATTGACAAGAATATTTTGGAGATGAGGGGGGGAGGCAAAGCAGGGACGCCCCGAAAGGAGCATCCCTGCCATCTCATTATATATAGGACGTTATTGCTCTCTTTATGAGAGGAAGCCGAGCAGGACACCTGCAGCGACGGCTGAGCCGATGACACCGGCAACGTTCGGTCCCATGGCGTGCATGAGGAGGAAGTTGTGGGGGTCGGCCTTGAGGCCCTCGTTCTGCGAGATGCGGGCTGCCATCGGTACGGCTGACACGCCTGCGTTGCCGATGAGCGGATTGATCTTCTGGTCCTTCGGGAGGAAGAGGTTCATGATGTGGACGAAGATGACGCCGCTGGCAGTTGCCACGACGAATGCGCACGCACCGATGATGAAGATGAAGATGGTGTTCCACGTGAGGAACTCAGATGCCTGGGTGGAGCAACCTACGGTGAGTCCGAGGAGCATCACCACGATGTCGTTGAGGGCTGAGCCTGCTGTCTTGGCCAGACGGGTGGTCTTGGTGGACTCCTTCAGCAGGTTGCCGAAGAAGAGCATGCCGAGCAGCGGAAGTCCTGAGGGCACGATGAAGGTGGTGATGAGCAGTCCGACGATGGGGAAGAGCATCTTCTCTGTCTGGCTGACCTGACGTGCCGGCTTCATCTTGATCTGACGTTGTGCCTTGGTGGTGAGCAGCTTCATGATGCCCGGCTGGATGACGGGCACGAGGGCCATGTAGGAGTAGGCGCACACGGCGATGGCTCCCATGAGGTTAGGGCTCAGCTTGCTGGAGAGGAAGATGGCGGTTGGGCCGTCGGCACCACCGATGATGGCGATGCCTGCTGCCTGGTTGGGCTCGAAGCCGAGGGCAAGCGCGACCATGTAGGCGCCGAAGATGCCGAACTGGGCTGCTGCGCCGATGAGCATGAGTTTCGGATTGGCGATGAGGGCCGAGAAGTCGGTCATGGCGCCGATGCCGAGGAACACGAGTGGAGGATACCATCCGAGGCGCACACCCTGATAGAAGATGTTGAGCACGGAATTGTCCTCGTAGAGACCTATTTCAAGACCGGCATCCTTGAAGGGGATATTTCCCAGGATGATGCCGAGACCTATCGGAATGAGAAGCAGGGGCTCGAAGTCCTTCTTGATGGCAAGCCAGATGAAGAATGCGCCCACGGCTATCATGATGATGTTGGCCCATGCGACATTGGCAAAGCCTGTGTATGTCAGGAAGTCAACGAGCTTGGTTCCGATGAAGTCCATTGTGGAAACACTTTCGAGTAACACCATAGTAATTTACAATTTGATGATTTACAATTACGATTTCTGATGTCCGAAAGCTATGCGATGGTGACGAGGATGGCGCCCTCCATCACGGTGTCGCCCTTCTGTACCTTCACTTCCTGAATCTTTCCGTCGCGGTCGGAGTCGATGTTGTTCTCCATCTTCATGGCTTCGAGGATGACGAGTGTCTCGCCCTTCTTGACAGCCTGACCCACCGTGACCTTGATGTCGTTGACAGTGCCCGGCAGCGGAGCGCGGACGGCAGACACGCCTGCCTCGACGGCCTCCTGTGCGGCCTTAGGAGCCTCGATGGTCTTGACGGGAGCGGCAACGGCACGCACCACTGGTTTGGGCTGAGCTACTGGCTTCTCGAGTTCCACCTCGAATTCGATGCCATTGACCTCAACCTTTGCGATGTTCTCTTCAATGCCCTGAATCTTCACATTGTAAGGAGCACCCTTGATCTTATAATTATATTCTTTCATTGATTTAATGATGATTTAGTTTGCTTGATGATGCTGTGGGGTGACACGAAGCTCGTGGCTCTTGTCAGCCCAGGTAGTTGGTGTCTGATTGATGGTGAGGATGCCCGACTCGAGGTCGTGGGTACCGCCGAAGTACTCGTGGAGCGCCATGCCAATGACGGCAGCATAGTTCTCCATCTCGATACCCTTGGTCTCCGTCGTACCCTGCTTGGCCATCTCGACCACGCGCTCTGCCTTCTCGTGGATGGCACGAATGGCACGTACACGGGCTAACTTAGCAGCACGGTTCATCGCCCAGCCGAAGATGTGGAAGAAGACGAAGAGCAGGATGAGGCAGGAGAACACGACGCCCATGCACATGAGGGTCATGGCGATGCCGTGGGGATCCTTCTCCTTGAACTCCTTGATCTTGTCGTTGTTGTAGGTCACGTTGGGAGCGTTGGGCGTCACCTTGTCAGCCTCCAGCACCTGCCACTTGCCCTCGTCGAGACGGGCATAGCTGGAACCCACAGGGAGGGCTTCCACACGCACGGAGTCGAGCAGATCGACCGCGTTACCGTCGAAGAGATAAATGGTGAAAGGCTCGCCCACAGGCAACGTGAAGTTGAGGTGAAGCGTACCACGATTCGTGTGACCATCAGCAAAGAACGTGATGCGCTGCTTGGCACCAATGGATGTGCGTGGATCGCCCGCAGGAATGACAGACATGAGTTTTTCACGCTCAGGTGCAGACATGTTCTTGTCAAGCACAGCGGGATTGATGGTGAGGAAACAGTTTCTTATGTCGTGGGTCGAATAAGAAGTGTTCTCAATCTCAATCCAAGAGGCTGGCTGAGCATATTCATCCACATAGAACTCAGGCTTGGGGCATGATTCTGCGATAGCAGGCGACACATAGCCGCTATCGTCCACAGCCGTGCACTGCTTGGGGCATCCCAGCACAAAGACCTCGTTGAGCTTGAAGTCGTGTGCGCCTTGTGCCATAGCAGCTGAGGATGCTATGAGGAATGAGACGATTGATAATAACTTTCTCATAATGTTTACAATGGAATATTACCGTGCTTCTTTGCGGGATTAGTGAGTGACTTGTTGGCCAACTGCTCGAGGGCGCGAATGACACGGAAACGAGTGTTGCGTGGTTCGATGACGTCGTCGATGTAGCCATACTTGGCTGCCTGATACGGATTGGCGAAGAGCTTGGAGTATTCTTCCTCCTTCTCAGCGATGAATGCCTTGGCATCACCACCCTCTTCCTTGATCTGCTTGGCCTCGCGAGCATAGAGCACTGCGGCTGCACCGCTGGCACCCATCACGGCGATTTCGGCTGATGGCCATGCGTAGTTGATGTCGCCACGCAGCTGCTTACATGACATCACGATGTGGGAACCTCCATAAGACTTGCGGAGTGTGACAGTCACCTTGGGCACTGTAGCTTCTCCATAAGCATAGAGCAACTTGGCACCGTGCAGGATGACAGCGTTGTACTCCTGACCTGTACCTGGCAAGAAGCCTGGCACATCGACGAAGCTGACGATTGGAATGTTGAAGGCATCGCAGAAACGAACGAAACG
>CADCQH010000007.1 GCA_902803605.1 uncultured Bacteroidales bacterium
CGAGAACTTCTTCTACTGCCTGATGATACTCAGGTTCATTTGGAAAGCGACGCTTAAGGTCTTCCAATACTTTCTTTGCGTCCATGTGTAATGGTTTTAAAAATAAATGTTGTTGATATAAGTTGTTGTTGATTATTTCATTCTGCCCAGATACGCTTCGGAACATTTGCCCGGATACGTGATGGAAACGTGCCAGAAAAGAGGCATCCAGTGTCTGCGTTTAATGATTTCGAGTGCAAAGTTAGACTTTTTCCACAAAACTTGCAAAAAATCTAACAAAAAAACATCTTTTTTTAAGAAAAAGTTTCAAAATTACTCAAAAACGACTAACTTTGTGGAAAAATTACAGCAACAAAACATCCTGACAAAGGGATTCGTAACATCACCAAAAGAATTAATCACATTTTGAAAGCATCAGACAAGATAGAGGCACTCCGTCATCTCATGCAGAGAGAAGGCATCAGCGCCTTCATCACCCCCAGCACCGACCCTCATGCAGGCGAATACGTGCCTGAACGCTGGAAGTCACGTCGGTGGATCAGCGGCTTCACAGGCTCCGCCGGCACTGCCGTCGTCACGCTCGACCATGCCGCCCTGTGGACCGACTCACGCTATTTCATCCAAGCCGCCGAACAGTTGGACGGAACGGGCTTCGTACTGATGAAGGAGAAGATAGAGGGCACACCCACCATCGCTGAATGGCTTGGCAACGTCCTGCCCAAGGGAAGCACCGTGGCTGTGGATGCATGGGTGAACACCACTTCCGATGTGGAGAACCTGCAGAACGAACTGAGAACATACGGACTCTCCCTCCGCACAGACCTCGACCCCTACCAGGAACTATGGACCGACCGCCCTAGCCTCCCCAAAAGCAAGGCCTTCATCCAAGGACTGGAATATGCCGGCGAAAGTGCCGCATCCAAGATTCAACGAATCAGAAAAGCCCTCTCCAGCCAACAGACATCGGAGCAGAGGGAGTCTGCCATCATCCTCTCCAGCCTCGAAGAAGTGGCATGGACACTCAATCTGCGCGGCAACGACGTGGCATACACACCCTTCATCTTAGGATACGTACTCATCACCCCCTCCGACACATTATTATATATAGAGAAGGAGAAAGTCACGCCCGAAGTGGAAGATTATCTGCATCAGGAAGGTGTGACCATCCGTGATTATCACGACATCGCCACCGACCTCCACACACTCGACCTGCCCATATACGTACAGCCCGACAAAACCAACTACGCCATCTATTCCGCCATCAAGAACCCCATCCGCCAAGCAAGCGTGGTGGAGCAGATGCTCATCATCAAGAACGAGACGGAAATACGCGGATTCCGCAATGCCATGGAGAAGGACGGCGTGGCAATGGTCAAGTGGATGAAGTGGACATTGGAACAAGTGCCCAAAGGCGGACAAACCGAACTCACGCTCTCCAAGAAACTGGAAGAGTTCCGTGCAGAGCAACCTTTGTTCAGAGGCATCAGCTTCGAAAGCATCATGGGGTATGCCCATCATGGAGCCATCGTCCACTACGACCCGACATCCGAAACGGACATCCCTGTCAAGGCCGAAGGGCTACTCCTCATCGACTCGGGAGGGCAGTATCTCGACGGCACCACTGACATCACACGCACCATCCCATTGGGACCTCTCACCAAGGAGATGCGACGCGACTACACCCTCGTGCTCAAAGGATGGATTCGCCTCGGCTCTGCAGTCTTCCCCAAAGGCACTTGCGGCACCCAACTCGACGTCCTGGCACGTGAAGCCATGTGGAAATACGGCATCAACTACCTGCATGGAACAGGTCATGGAGTCGGTCAGTTCATGTCAGTCCATGAGGCCATCGACTTGCACCAGTTCCGTATGCAGTGGCGTCCCACTCCCCTACTTCCTGGCATGACCATCACTGACGAACCAGGCATCTATATCGAAGGCAGTCACGGAGTCCGGCACGAAGACACCCTCCTCGTAGTCGAAGCCTCAGAGGGCATCACTTTTGGGCCCTACTACACCTTCGAGCACCTGACCCTCTGCCCCATCCTCACCTCTCCCATCCTCGTGGAGATGCTCACAGAGGAGGAACGAACATGGTTCAACTCCTACCAGCAAACAGTCTATGACCGACTTGCTCCCCGCCTCGACACAGAACACCAAGTCTGGCTCAAAGAAGTAACAAAGCCCATATAACACCACTCAACCCATTAAACCCATCACATCATGATTGAATATATCCGAGGCATCCTCGACGAACTCACACCCACCCAAGCCACCATCGAAGCGCATGGTGTTGGCTATCTTCTCAATATCTCCCTCAACACCTACACAGCCCTGCAAGGGAAGAGTGAGGCAAGACTCTTTGTCTATGAGTCCATCCGCGAAGATGCATGGACGCTCTTCGGCTTTGCCACCAAACAGGAACGTGAACTCTTCCTCATGCTCATCAGCGTCAGTGGCGTAGGCGGCAACACAGCCCGCACCATGCTCAGCAGCTTCACCACAGCCGAGCTGGCAGGCCTTATCATGGACGGCAACGAGCGGATGCTCAAAACCATCAAGGGATTGGGTGCCAAGACCGCCCAGCGCATCATCGTCGAACTGCGTGACAAGGTCGTTTCCCTCGGCATTCAGACCGTGTCCCCATCAGGCGAGAGCAGCACACCAGCCATTGCCAACACAGAAATCTACAACGAAGCCTGTGAAGCCCTCAAGATGCTCGGCTTCCCACCCGCACCTGTAGCCAAGACGGTCAAGGCCATACTCAAGGACGAGCCTGCTGCCCCTGTCGAAAAGGTCATCAAGCTCGCCCTCAAAATGCTATAGTTCTTTACACCAAACTCTCACCTCTCAGCTCTAAACCCTAAACCATCAACTATTTCCTATACTGAAGGTACTCACGTTCGGTCATCGCTTGCGCTTTCGTAGAAAGAATAACTCAAATAAATTTGGTTTTTCTCTCACTTAATCGTACCTTTGTCCCCGCAAAAGGGAGATGTATGAAAAAAATTCTGTTCTTATTGATTACGCTGATGGTGGCAACCACGGTGTGGTGCCAGGATGCCGAGCCTGAAAGGAAGAAGGTGGCAGTCGTGCTCAGCGGTGGTGGTGCCAAAGGCATGGCACATATTGGCGCCTTGAAAGTCATCGAACGTGCCGGCATTCCTGTCGATATCATCACAGGCACCAGCATGGGCAGCATCGTGGGCGGTCTTTATTCCATCGGATACAATGCCAACATCCTTGACTCATTGGTTCACACCATCGATTGGGACTACACCCTCTCCGACAAGGAAGACATGAGTCAGCAAAGCCTGCGTGACCGTGAGAAGCAGAACACCTATT
This sequence comes from uncultured Bacteroidales bacterium, assembly GCA_902803605.1. GTDB lineage: Bacteria > Bacteroidota > Bacteroidia > Bacteroidales > Bacteroidaceae > Minthosoma. The sequence continues at coordinate 3,346 of CADCQH010000007.1, forward strand.
TCTTCTCACGTGGTTTCACGCTGGGCAAACGCAACAGCAACGACGGTGGACTCATCAAAGGGAAGAATCTGACGCAACTGTTCCAAAAACTATGTCTTGGCTATACCGACTCCATCGACTTCAATAAACTTCCCATCCCCTTCGCCTGTGTGGCAACAGATATCATCGACAACACGGAATACGACTTCCATTCAGGACGTCTGCCACAAGCCATGCGGGCATCCATGGCCATTCCTGCCGCCTTCTCGCCTGTCCGCATTGGTGACAAGGTGCTGGTGGATGGTGGATTGCGCAACAACTACCCTGCTGACCTTGCACGTGAGATGGGAGCCGACATCATCATCGGCGTGACCGTGCAAGGTGCCCAAAAGACCAGCGAGGACATAGGGCATACCATCAGCATTCTCAGTCAAATCATCGATGTCAACTGTAAGAACAAATACGACGAGAATCTGGCCATTACCGATGTGCCTATCCGAGTAAACACAGAAGGCTACAATGCCGCCAGTTTCTCCGACAATGCCATCACGGAACTCATCCGACGGGGTGAAGAAGAAGCCATGAAGCACTGGGACGAACTCATCGCCCTCAAAAAGCGCATTGGCATCGACGAAGATTACCAACCCAGCATTCCTTTCCCAAGAAGTACATCTGCTCTGACTGAGAAAGTGAAGGTCAAAGCCTTTGTCTTCGAGAACTTCACGTCTCACGATGAGCATTTCATCCGTTCCAAATTTCACCTAAACACTTACGACAGCATCGATGCTCGCCAAGAAGCAGAAATCGCCACATCCATGCGCATTGACCTCTTCTACCAGAATGTCGATACACGCTCCATCCCCGATGGTGACGGCTACACTCTTGTCTTCACGGCTGGCAACAAAAAGACCAGTCAAATCAATTTGGGTGGACGATTTGACACAGAAGAAATCGTGGCCTTGCAAATCAATGCCGACCACCCGCTGCAAACAGACATTCCCATTAACATTGACCTCACCCTACGTCTGGGCAAACGCATCATGGCCAAAGGTGAAGTGACTTTCCATCCACGCAGTTTCACACGTCCATACTTTTCTTACGTCTTCCGTCACAACGACATCAACATCTACCAGAAAGGCGAACGTGACTACAGTTTTGTGTACAACCATCACCAAGGGGTGTTGACGCCCATCAATTTCAACGTGCGTAACTTCAACTTGCAAGCCAGCATACAATGGGACTACCTCCACTTTCTCGGCAACCTATATACAGAAGGAGCCACACCCATCAAGCGGGAGAATGACCACTATTTCAGTTATCATGCTTTGATCAAATACAATTCAGAAGACAACTGGAATTTCCCCACCATCGGCTCACGCTTCAAGATGGAATATGTTTACTTGACTGACAATTTTGCCAAAATGGGAGAAAAGGCTGGCGTGAGCGACCTCAATGCCAACTGGCGCACCTCCATTCCCTTCAGCAAGCGGTTCACCTTTCAGCCCATGCTCTACGGAAGATGCCTCTTTGGTGCCAACATCCCTGCCATCTGTGGCAATGCCATTGGTGGTGAATGGTTTGGACACTACATCTGGCAGCAGATGCCCTTTGCTGGTATGGGCAACCTTGAATACACCGACCAGCATTTCATCGCCTTGCAACTGCAGGCACAACAGCGCATAGCCACCAACAACTTCGTTCTGCTGCGCCTGGCTGCTGCACAACATGACAACAAGTTACAGCACGTGTTCGAACAAAAGACCATGCTTGGCGCTCAACTTGCCTACTACTACAACACCATCTTCGGTCCTCTGGGCGCCACCTTCGGCTATTCCAACAAGACCAAGAAGCTCAACTTCTACATCAACCTCGGCTTTGAGTTCTAAACAGTAGGGATGGGATGCCAAGACCACCCTCAAATGCTGTAAACTCTAAGCCCTCAACTATCAACTACTTCCGATATTCCAACTTGCCATTGATATAGCTTTTCAGCTTCTTCCAGTCTTCGGGGCATCCTCGACTATTTCAGAATCAAGTACGAATAAACTTCATATTGAGGTGTCATTATAGGGCTATTATTTCTTCAATATTGACAATCTAAGGATTCTGTGGAAGTAAATCATCAGCAGAGGCACCTTATTTCACGATAAGGAACGAGTATTGAACAGCAGAGGATGGGTATTTGAATTGATAGTTGACAGTTGAAAATTGAAAGTTTCCTGGCATGCCCAGCGTGCTAAAAATACGATAAAGGGGTTATCGTTATCGTTAAGGTTAAGGTTTACGTTTTCTTTAAATGCTTTGCATTTTCTGCCTTTATAATACAATAATGTGGGGATTTTTACGTTTCTTAAGATAGAATATGTAAGAATGGGGGCTTTATGCCTCACAATACAGACATAGTATCTTGAAGCAGACACTTCGAAATATATTATATATCTTACTGGTTATGACGAGCATGAGCGCTATTGCAAAGGTAAGCAATAGCCATCTTTTCTCGTCATCACATGTGGTGTCTGAAGAAAGTGCTCTTTCTGAATCAAACACAGAATCTTCACAGGATGCAGATCTGGGCGATACAATCAAGGTGAAGAAGACTGATTACCCGCTGGATGTGCATAGCGAGGAGTTTTCTATGGACTTGCAAGACCCAGAGAATCTGAAACCTGACACGGCTGTCTATGACGAGAAATCTGGTCTTTTCAAAGTAGGTACGAAATTGGGGGACGGTTTCTTGAGCCAACCTTGGCTGATGACACCTGACGAGTACATGAAATGGTCTGAGCAGAAGGCTTTCAAGGATTATTTCAAGGTGAGAAACGATTCATTGTTCACCATGAAGGGCAAAGAGAAGTTTGATTTCACCAACATGCATTTCGACTTGGGACCTGCTGAGAAGATATTTGGTCCAGGTGGCGTACAAATCCGTACTCAAGGTAAGGCAACGCTGACCTTCGGCTACAATTACAAGTTTGTGGACAATCCCTCGCTGTCAGAGCGCAATCGAGTGACAAAAGCCTTTGACTTTGACGAGCAGATCAACATGAGTGTGAATGCGAAGGTGGGCGACCGCATGGACTTCAACATCAATTACAACACAGAAGCCACCTTCGATTTTGACGCCAAGAACTTGAAACTCAGTTATGAGGGAAAAGAAGACGACATCGTCAAGTTAGTGGAGGGAGGTAACATCACATTCCCCACCAACTCAAGCCTCATCAGGGGTTCGAGTGCGCTGTTTGGTATCAGGACAGACCTGCAGTTCGGACGCCTGAGGTTGCAAGCCGTTGCAAGTCAGAAAAAGACCCAATCGACCACTGTCGGCAGTCGAGGAGGCACGCAGTTGAGCACCTACGACATTCAAGCCTACGACTACGACGAGAACCGTCACTTCTTCTTGGCGCACTACTTCCATGACACCTACGACAAGGCGTGCTCCACCCTCCCCAACATCACCAGCGGCATCACCATCAACCGCATCGAGATTTGGGCGACCAACAGGGGGGGACAGACGGAGAACACACGCAACATCATCGGCTTGGTCGATTTGGCTGAAGGCATCAACATCAGCAATCCAGAATGGGCTGGTGCCAGACTTGATATTCCAAGCAATGAAAGCAACAAACTCTACGCTCGTATGGTCAGCACCTACAACGACGCCCGCAATATGGATCAGACCAGTACTGTATTGGACCCTGTGATGGTGGGCGGTATTGAGTACGAGAAAGTGGAGAATGCCCGTCTGCTCAGTTCATCGGAATACACGCTGAACAAGCACTTGGGTTACGTGAGTCTGAAGAACACCTTGCAACCCAATCAGGTGCTGGCTGTGGCTTTCGAATACACCTACAACGGACAGACTTACCAGGTGGGTGAGTTCTCTGCCGACCAGAAAGACAACGACAAGGCCCTCTTCGTGAAGTTGCTGAAGAACACAACAGGCTCGCCCAAGATAGCCAACTGGGACTTGATGATGAAGAACGTGTACAGTTTAGGAGCCATGTCCGTACAACAGGACAAGTTCAAGATGGACATCATGTACCTGAGCGACACGACAGGTGTGAACCTCACCTACATCCCTGAAGAGAAACTCAAGCAGACCACCCTTTTGAGGATGCTCAACCTCGACCGCTTGGACGATAACAACAAGACCAATCCGAACGGCAGGTTTGACTACATCGAGGGCTACACCATTCAGGCACAGACAGGACGTGTCATCTTCCCTGTGGTCGAGCCATTCGGCAGTTGGCTGCGCAAGAAGATTGGCGATGATGACCTTGCTGACAAATACTGCTACGACGAACTCTACGACTCTACCAAGACGGTGGCAAAGCAGATTGCCGAGAAGAACAAGTTTACGCTGTCAGGCGAATACAAGGCGTCTAACGGAAACGAAATTCAATTGGGTAGCAGGAACATTCCCCCAGGTTCTGTGATAGTGACGGCTGGTGGTGTCACCCTGACGGAAGGCACAGACTATAGCGTCGATTACAGCTTAGGCGTGGTCAACATCATCAACCAGAGCATCATCGATGCAGGCACCAATGTGAGCGTCAGCCTTGAAAGCCAAGACAATTTCTCCTTGATGCGCAAGACGATGCTGGGTTTGAATTGGGATTACGACTTCTCCAAGAACTTCAACATTGGTGGTACGTTCATGAAAGTGACTGAGAAGCCCCTCACCTCGAAAGTCGAGATGGGTAATGAACCTCTGAACAATATGCTGTGGGGATTCCATATCAACTGGAAGCAGAACTCGCAATGGCTCACCAACATGCTGGACAAGTTGCCACTCCTCAACCTCAGTGCTCCATCGAGCATCTCCTTCACAGGTGAGTACGCCCAACTGAAGGCTGGAACAGCCAAGGACACGCAGGGCAATGCCTCCTACCTCGACAACTTTGAACGCACCAAGAAGCCTCATAGCGTGAGCAATCCAAAGGAATGGGTGCTGGCATCCACACCGTCCCATCTGGAATATGGGAAACTGAGCAACGACGTGAAATATGGTTACAATCGTGCCCGATTGGCATGGTACAACATCGACCCGCTCTTCACACGCCGTTCTTCTTCGCTGACGCCGGCACACATCAAAAACGACCTTGAACAACTCTCCAACCACTATGTGCGTGAGGTTTATATCCGTGAGGTCTATCCCAATCGTGACACCAATTCAGGAGAGAGCAACACTTTGGACATCCTCAACCTGGCCTACTACCCAAGTGAACGTGGTCCCTATAACCTTGATACAGATGTGGACCAGAACGCCCACCTGAACGACCCCAAGAAACGTTGGGGTGGTATGATGAGGAAGTTGGACGCCAGCGACTTCGAAGCCAGCAACATCCAGTACATCGAGTTCTGGATGCTTGACCCGTTCATTTACACGAAAGAAGACCGTCGTTATGGTGGCGACCTCTACTTCAACCTGGGTGACATCAGCGAGGACGTACTGAAGGATGGCAAGAAGGCCTACGAGAGTGGTATGCCTGTGAACAATGCCACCACCTACGTAGAGACCACCTGGGGACGAGTGCCCAGCGAGAAATCTGTGGTCTATTCTTTCTCAAACGAAAGTGGTGCACGCCCTAAGCAGGATATTGGTCTGAATGGTCTTGCAGATGCAGACGAACGTAATTTCGGCATCTATTCCGACTATCTCAACGCCATCAAGGGCAAGGTAAGCGCAGCCGCCTACGATTCCATCTTCGAAGACCCTGCAGGCGATGACTATCACTATTTCAGAGGCAGCGACTACGATGCAGCCCACACCTCCATCCTTGACCGTTACAAGTTCATCAACTCGCCTGAAGGCAACTCGCCCAACAGCAGCGGGTCGGGTGAACGGTACTCAACTGCTTACAAGAGCACCCCTGATGTTGAAGACGCGAACTCTGACTACACAATGAACGAGTACGAGAACTTCTACGAGTACCACGTCAGTCTTCGTCCTGAAGACATGATTGTGGGCAGAAACTTCATTGTCGATTCACGTGAGACAACCGTCGGACTGCGCAACGGCAACAAGGAGAACGCCACCTGGTACCAGTTCCGCATCCCTATCGACGAGTTTGACAGCAAGGAGGGAGCCATCAGCGACTTCTCCAGCATCCGCTTCATGCGCCTTTACATGACGGGATTTCAAGAGCCCATCGTGGTACGTCTGGCCAACCTCGACTTGGTGGAGGGCAACTGGCGCACCTATACACAAACCCTCTTCACAGGTGAGAAGCCCAGCGTAAGCGGCACCATCGTTCCCTCTGCCGTCAATATCGAGGAGAACAACGACAAGACGCCTGTCAACTACGTGCTGCCTCCTGGCATCACACGTGTGCTTGACCCCTCTCAACCCCAGCTCTCACAGGAGAATGAGCAGGCCTTGGCTCTTACCGTCGAGAACCTGGCGTCTGGCGATGCACGTGCCGTCTATAAGACCATGAATCTGGACTTACGCAACTACAAGCACCTGCAGATGTTCATTCACGCCAATGCGATGGAGGGCGACACAGAACTGCAAGACAACCAGATGAGCGTCTTTGTCCGCCTTGGCAGCGACTACAAAAACAACTATTACGAATATGAGATACCTCTGAAACTCACCCCTGCCGGTCACTATGACACCTATACGATTCAGGGATGCAAGGCTGTGTGGCCGGAAGATAACATGCTCGACATCGACTTCTCCACCTTCACCAATCTCAAGCATGAGCGCAACAAGGCAAAAGCCAACGGTTCTGCCAGTTACTCCCAACTCTACTATGCCTACGACAGCAATCGTCCCAATAACAAGGTGAGCATCATCGGCAACCCGTCATTGGGTGAGGTGAAGACCATGATGATTGGCGTGCGCAACAATGGCCGTCGCACAGGCAATGTGGAAGTGTGGGTGAACGAACTCCGTATGCAGGATTACAGCAACGAAGGTGGTTGGGCAGCACAGGGCAACCTCAACGTACAGATGTCTGACCTTGGTTCTGTGAACGTGACCGGACATGTCGAGACGGCTGGATTTGGTGGTCTGGAAGAGAAAGTCAATGAACGTCGCAACGACAATCTCTACGAGTGGAGTATTACCACCCAAATTGAACTGGGCAAGTTCTTCCCAGAGACTTGGAAGATGAACCTGCCGCTCTACTACTCCTATTCTTGGCAGAAAATCTCGCCCAAATACAATCCATTCGACACGGACATGCTGCTGAAGGATGCCCTCAACGAGTGTGAAAACAAGGCTGCACGCGACTCTCTCAGCAACCTGACGGAAACCATCGTCAAAAACAAAAACTTCTCACTCAGCAACTGGAAATCCAATGTGCAGAGCCGCAAGCCAATGCCTTACGACCCAGCCAACTTCACCTTCAGCTACAGTTACAGCCAACGCTACAAGACGGGCGAGACCACCGTCTATGAGAATGAAGAGAACTGGCGACTCAACATGGGCTACAACTACGCACCCAAGTACAAACCACTTGAACCGTTCAAGAACCTGAAGGGCAAGTCCAAGTGGCTCGACATCCTCAAGATCCAGAACCTGCAATGGCTGCCACAGAGCCTCTCGTTCAACACAGACCTCACACGCAGCTACTACGAGTTCCAGAAACGTGACCTCGACTCTGACACCAAGATTCCAGTCATCTTCTCTGACCAGATCCTATGGAATCGTGAACTGACTGTCAAGTGGGACATCTTCAAGGCACTCAAGATGTCGTGGACCTCTGCCACCCATGCAGAGATTGAAGAGCCTTACGTGGTGGTCAACAAGCACCTCTACCCTGACGAATATGCCATCTGGAAAGACTCCGTCAAGCGAAGCCTCGCCTCCTTCGGACGTCCACTCACCTATCGCAGCACCTTCAACGCCTCCTACCAGTTGCCTATCAACAAGATTCCTATCTTCGACTGGGTGACAGCCGACGGTTCCTATGCAGGAAACTACAACTGGACACGTGGCACAGAACTCGAAGATGGCACGTCACTCGGACATACTGTCAGCACCCAGCGCACCATCAACCTGAATGGTCGTCTGAACTTTGACACGCTCTACAAGAAGTGGAAGTTCCTCGCTGATGCAGACAAGCGACTCTCTGGCAACACCAAGAAGAGCAATTCCAGCTCACGCACAGCCAGCAAGAATGCCAAAGCCACAGCCAAGAAGGGCGAAGAAGGTGAGGAGCAGGAGGCTGATGCCAAGAACAGCACCAAATCTAAAAACGCACAGGCTGACAGCAAAAACGCACAGGCTGACAGTAAAAAGACCAAGGGCTTCTCCAAGGAGGTGACCCTCAACGACTCCACCAGCATAGAGGTCAAGCATGGACAGAACTCCAAACGTATTATTGTACGTGCCACCACGGCTGAGGGAAAGACCTACAAATTGAAGTACAAGAAGGTCGATGCCAACACCATCAAGGTGAAGAACCACGACAGCATTCCTGTCAAGATCAACGTGGTGGCTAAACGGCCACTCGATGACCTTGGGTGGTACAAGACCACACAAGTTGTCGCACGTGGCCTCATGATGCTGCGCAATATCAACGTCGCCTATCGCAACACCTATGCCCTCACCCTGCCAGGCTTCCGCACAGAGGTGGGCGACGCCTTCGGACAGAAACGTCTGGACGGCATCTTCTCCCCAGGTATACCTTTTGCATTGGGCGCTGTGGGTGACAGTTACATCGACAAGGCTGCACGTCATGGATGGCTCATGCAGAACGACAGCAACATCACCACCCCTGCCACTACTGCATCGATGGAAGACCTCCAGATCCAGGCCACTCTCGAACCCATCAAGGACCTCAAGATTGACCTCACAGCCACTCGTACTGTCAACAAGTCACGCAGCATCCAGTTCATGTACGAAGGAATGCCTGCCACCCAGAGCGGTTCCTTCTCGATGACCGTCGTTTCCTTTGGTTCTGCTTTTGAATCAGGTGGCAACATCAACAACAACTACCACTCCAAACACTTCGAGAAGTTCCTCAACAACCTGCCCATCGTCCAGAGCCGTCTGGAACAGAAATATGCCAATACCACCTATCCCAAGAGTGCTGGCAGCGAATGGGCTGGCAAGGCATACAACCCAGAGAACGGAGGTGTGGAACTCTACTCTGCCGACGTGATGGTGCCTGCCTTCCTCTCTGCCTATTGCGGAGGGAACGCCCACTCCTCACCTCTCGACATCTTCCCGTCCCTCTCACGCCTCCTGCCCAACTGGAGCCTCTCTTATGGTGGACTCATCAAACTCTCTCCTTGGCTGGCTGACCACTTCAAGAGTTTCAACATCAACCACTACTACAAGAGCATCTACTCTGTGGGAGCCTACAACTCCTACTCCAACTTCATGGAATACATGAACGACTGGGGCTTCATCAAGGACGTCACCACAGGCAACCCTGTCCCATCATCCATGTACAACGTCTCCACTGTCAGCATCAACGAGTCCTTCTCGCCACTCATTGGTGTCGACATGACTTTCAACAGCGGATTGACGGCTACGATGAAATACAACAAG
>CADCQH010000008.1 GCA_902803605.1 uncultured Bacteroidales bacterium
ATTATGCTTCACTTTGCCCGTATTCAACTCGTCGAAAGCCTTTGTGAGACTGTCCTTCACCAATTTCTGCTGAACGCTGGTTGCTTGTTCTCGCTCTTCTGCTTCCAGACGCATGCGGAATGCTTCACGAACCTTCTTGGTCTGTGATTTATACAATGTCCATAGAGCATCTGCTGGTGAAACTGTTGTTTGGTATGTAGTTGCTGTCAACATATTCTTTATTATTTCCTGTCGCAAAGTTAGCGACTTTTTTTGATACCACCAAATTTTTGGGAAAATTTGTAACGATAACCTTAACGCTAACCCTAACTGGCCATGCGGGATGTGAGGGAAGAGAGGTGAGAGGGATGAAGGATGAGGGATGAAGGATGAGGGATGAAGGATGAGGGATGAAGGATGAAGGATGAGGGATGAGGGATGAAGGATGAGGGATGAGGGATGAAGGATGAGGGATGAAGGATGAAGGATGAAGGATGAGGGATGAGGGATGAGGGATGAAGGATAATGTTATTTCTTTTCTTCATCTAACTTTTTGCATCGATGCACCAATATCTTCACCAACTCCTCACAATCTGTATATATTGAATTAAACAGTTTATCGTCTATGTAGTTATTGCGATGTAACAGTTTTATCCAGTACAGACTCTCACGTGCCTCCTTTAATGCAATAAAAGACTTCGATTTGAAATCTGCTTTACTGATGGCGTTCGAGGCTTCAGCATTATTGGCTCCTATGGATGTACCCGATCTTAATAATTGATTGGAGAGATTTGCTATAGCAAGAAGTTGAATCGGTATTCTGCCGTTCTTTTCCTTCTTACTTCTTGTCTCTTCCATCTTACACGCCTCTTTCAGCAAATAGTCGTTCAGTTTGATTATCCTGTCGCCAAAGGCAAGGCATTTCGCTTGTATTGATTCGCTGATGTCGCTCATGAGTGGAAGAGGTGAGAGGTGGTTATGCGATTTTTTCCAGGTCGTCGGGGGAGATGGTGACGAGAGCGGAACCCAGGAGGTCGAGGGTGACGACGAGGTAGGTCTGGTTGCCCTGACGGGTGACGGAACCTTCGAGACCGGCGAGTTGACCACGGACGACACGGATATGATCGCCAAGGCGGAGAGGGGTTGAGGTGAAGTCAACGGGATTCTCGGACTGGAAGAGCATGAAACGGAGACGCTCCATCTGCACATCGGGGATGATGGCAAAGGGATGGCGACCATATTCGTTGGGATGCCCTGCCTTGTCGGTCATGAAGAACTGGATGAGCGGAGTGCTCTTGAGCACCTGCAAACGCTCTTGTTCGGTGACACGGACAAAAACGAGATTGGGTATGATGATACGGGTGACTTCTCGACGATGGCGGTTGGAATAGATGCGAGTCTGCTTCTGACAAGCCACATAGGCTTCGACATTGCGCTCTTCCAATTGTTTGCGGCACAACTCCTCGCGATTTCGCATGACAAATGCGACAAACCACTTCCGGTTGGGTACGCCTCCGGCAGACGATTGGCGCACTGTCTGAGTGTCCTCCGTCTGTTCTTTGGCTGTATTTTCAGCTTGTTCCGCCATTTCCATTGATTGGAATACGACAAAAGAAAAATGCTTGATCCCTCATGGGATTTTTATTTTTCGGCTGCAAAGGTATGGATTTATTTTGAATTAGCCATTAAAGAAATGGAGAAAAATGGTTTTGGGGTGGTTTTTCGTCTGGGGACATGAAGAAAAACGAAAGATTGTTTGATAATGTGAGGGGAAAAGTGTAACTTTGTAAAAATTATCGTTTACATAAAAGTTGTCGAATATGAAGATACGATTTGAGATTGAGTACAGAACCCTGTGGGGAGAGGATTTGCGTGTGCGCCTATGGCCTATTGGAAAGAGTGGGCAGAGGACTGCGATGCATGAGTTGCGGTTAGCGACAGAGGAGGGAGTGATCTGGACGGGAGAGATGAATCTGGACTTGCAGCAACCGCCGAAGGGGGATGTGGTGGCACTGGAGTACCAATACGCCATGTGGCGTGATGGACAGCTGGTGTGGACGGAATGGGAAGTGGCACCTCATCGGGTGGTTCTGGACGGCATCACAAATCAATACCTGTTGACCGATAAATGGCGTCCCATACCAGAGGATTTGCCGTTGTTCTCTTCGGCATATACAGAATGTGTGGGTGCAGGGGCTAACTTTAACGCTAACGCTAACCTTAACCCTAACGATAACCTTAACGATAACCATAACCTTAACGATAACCTTAACGCTAACACTAACGAGAAGGGGGAGGCTGCACTCAGCACTTTGTATCCGTCCACATTGCAGTTGCGCATTGTGGAGCCCCGCCTTCGAAAGGGTGAATGGTTGGCTCTTTGTGGCAGCACACCTCAGTTGGGTGAATGGCAGCGGGCTAAACGGATGGCTCTCATCAATTTGCAAGAATGGGCGATAAACATTGATGCGGACATGCTGTTTGACGAGGCTGAATATAAATATGTGGTGGTGGATGCTCATAATAACATCCTGCGGTGGGAGGACGGTGAAAACCGCCGTTTGCGTTGTCCTAAGTTACCTGCCCGCCAGATGTGGATCAAGACGGACAAGGGATTTAGGGTTGACAGGGCTGACTCCAGCACTGACAAATGGAAGGTAGCAGGCGTGGTGATTCCTGTGTTTTCGCTACGGTCTTCGAAAAGTTATGGCGTAGGTGACTTCGGTGACTTGAAGGCCTTGATCCAATGGGCTGTGAAGACTCATCTTCATGCCATACAGATTTTGCCCATCAACGATACAACGACGATGGGCAGTTGGCAAGACTCCTATCCCTACAACGCCATTTCCATCTTTGCCCTCCACCCCCTCTACTGCAACCTTTCGGCATTGCCCAAACTGAATGACCGTTTGGCAATGGAGACCTTCATGATCAAGCAGCAGCAGTTGAATGCGCTCAAGGTGATGGATTATGAACAGGTGATTGCGCTGAAGATGGATTACCTGCGCCGTGCATACGCCCAAGAGGGGAAGAAGGTGTTGGAGGAAGAAGGGTTCAAGACATTCTTTGCAGGAAACAAGGACTGGCTGATCCCATATGCTGCCTTCTCTTATCTGAGGGATCTGTATCAGACGGCTGAATTCGGGAAGTGGCCTAAGTATAGCCACTATAACAAAAGAGAGGTGGAGAAACTCGTGGCCAAGAGTCAGGCGCATTATGATCAGGTGGCTTTCTTCTATTATGTGCAATACCAATTGCACAAGCAGTTGCTGGAGGTACGGAATGAGGCACGGAAGAATGGAGTCATCATCAAGGGTGACATCCCTATCGGCATCTCACGCTCCAGCGTGGAGGCATGGTCAGAGCCTCATCTGTTCAACCTTGACGGACAGGCCGGTGCACCCCCAGACGACTTCTCCACGAACGGCCAGAACTGGGGTTTCCCCACCTACAACTGGGAGGCCATGGCGAAGGACGGCTATCGGTGGTGGATCCGCCGGTTCCAGAAGATGGCTGAGTATTTCGATGCATACAGGATAGATCACGTGTTAGGTTTCTTCCGCATTTGGGACATCCCGATGCATTCAGTACACGGATTGCTGGGACAGTTCTCCCCTTCCCTACCCATGTCGGTAGAAGAGATTGAGCGTTACGGTATGCGTTTCAATGCGGAACTGATGACACGTCCGTACATCACCGATTACACCTTGGATCAGATTTTCGGTTATCGGAAAGAACTGGTGAAGAGCATCTACCTGAAGCACCGTTCCGACGGACGATATGACATGAAGGATGAATATGCCAACCAACGCATGATTGAGGCTGCCTTTGCAGGAAAGACCGATGCGGACAGCTTGTCGTTGAGAGATGGGCTGTATGCCTTGGTTTCATGTGTGCTTTTCGTTCCGGACAGGAAAAAAGCCAACATGTATCATCCCCGCATCTCGGCAAAAAAAGATTACATCTATCAGTCACTCCTACCACATGAGCAGGAGGCTTTTGACAGATTGTATGAGGATTACTTTTATAAACGGCATAACAGGTTCTGGTATGACGAAGCCATGAAGAAACTGCCTGCCCTGACACAGTCAACACGTATGTTGGTGTGTGCAGAAGATCTTGGCATGGTGCCTGAGAGTGTGGGATGGGTGATGAACGACCTGCGAATCCTGTCGTTGGAGATTCAGTCCATGCCAAAGTCGCCCTGGCTGCGATTCGGACATCTGTGGGAAAACCCTTACAGGTCTGTGGCTACCATTTCCACCCATGACATGCCCCCACTCCGCCAATGGTGGGACGAGGACATGGAACGGGCACAGGAATACTATAACACCGCCCTTTATAAGGATGGGGCGGCTCCCCACCCTGCTCCAGGATGGTTGTGCGAGGAGATTGTGTCGGCACATCTTTTCTGTCCTTCGGCACTGACCTTGCTGTCGTTGCAGGACTGGTTGTCGATGGATGAGAAGCTGAGATTGGCTGACCCAAATGGGGAACGAATCAATATACCTGTACATCCTCGGCATTATTGGCAATGGCGGATGCACTTGAGCATTGAGCAGCTGATAGAGGCGAAGGAGTTTAATGAGCTGGTGAGAAGCATGGTGGTGAATTCGGGAAGAGGATGAGGGTTGAGAGACCTTAACGTTAACCCTAACCTTAACCGGCCATGCGGGGTGTGGTGTTTAGAGTTTAGGGGTTAGAGTTTAGAGTTTAGGGGGTGAGGCGTCGGGAAAACCGACTATCACCAACGGGGTTAGGGTTTAGGGGGGAGAGTGGAGAGTTTAGGGGTTAGAGTTTAGAGCATGAAGAAGAATAGGAAATATAGTCAATGGAAGTTCATGACCGCTTTTGTGGTGGTGATGGGCTTGTTCGCGGGGGTAAGGAACGTGATGGGGATAGAGGTGAAAAGAACTGCGACGATGGCGCAGCAGAGGGGACAGAGAGGAGAGAGAACTGCGACGGTGGCGCAGCAGAGGGAACTGAGAGAAGAGAGAACAGCAACGATGGTGCAGCAGAGGGAACAGAGAGGAGAGAGAGCTGCGATGATGGCGCAGCAGGGAGGACAGAGAGGACATGAGGGGGAGAAGGAAGAGAAAACTGCGACGATGTCGCAGCAGAGGGGACAGAGAGAAGAGAAAACTGCGATGATGGCGCAGCAGAGGGAACAGAGAGGAGAGAGAGCTGCGACGATGGCGCAGCAGAGGGAACAGAGAGGACATGAGGGGGAGAAAGGAGAGAGAACTGCGACGATGGTGCAGCAGAGGGAACAGAGAGGACATGAGGGGGAGAGAGGACTGAGAGAAGAGAGGAAGGCACATAGGGTGCGGGGGGTATGGAGTTATTCGGAGTGCTTTCCTGATAGTCAGAGTGTGCAGATTGTGGCGGCAGAGATGAATGGGATTACGCCGGTGAGGAATCGGGAGGAGGCTGAGAAACTGGTGAAGCGGCATGAGTTGGTGAATATCTGCCATTCACCGTTCTATTCGGTGGATAAGCTGACCCATTCGATTCCTTATCTGGTGCCGAAAGCACAGCATCTGCTCAATACGATTTGCCTGAACTTCATGGATTCATGTCAGGTGAAGGGTTTGCCGATTCATCTGCCTATTGTGACTTCGGTACTGAGGACAACGGAGGATGTGTCAAACCTGCAGAAGGGAAACAAAAATGCCACGACCAATTCGTGCCATTGTTATGGGACGACTGTCGATATTGCCTATAATAAGTTCATGCCGATGACAGGAACTTATGAATCGAAAGCGACCCTGCTCAGATGGAATGAGCCGATGAAGCAGGTGTTGTCGGAAGTGCTGAACGATCTGCGGTTAGAAGGAAAATGCTATGTGAAATATGAACGGAAACAGGGGTGTTTTCATCTGACGTGCCGATGAGGCAGAAGGCGTTGAGCGATGAGTTCCACGACATCGACGTTGACAGCATTGCCAAGAGCCTTGATCTTTTGAACACGAGAGAGGTTGCCGTAGGTAAGTTCCTGCATGGATTGGATGCGTGCAGCCTCATTGTGAGAGATGTAGCGTCCCCAACGGAAATCTTCTGGTTTGTAGGGATGTCCCTTCTTGTCGAGTGCTCCTTTGGATGGGAATGGCACGAAAGGTAGAATGGGGGTGGCTGTGGTACAGAGCGTAATGGTGGGAACGTAGTTCATGGAACGGATACGGATGCCAGAAGGACGGAGTTGGATAACATGATGTTTGAAGTCCCAGTCCTGATTGGTGCTCCATTCAAGCATACGCTGGGTTCGAGGGAATGATTGAATCTTCTGGAGCCAAGGGTCAATCCAGTCCTTATGGCGCTGATATAGTTCTCGGTTCTGACGAATGAGAATCTTCTTAAATTCAGGATACGTGTCCTTATACTTCGTCCGCCGCATATAGAACGGAAGCTTAGCAATGAGTTCCTCCCTTGTGTCGCCTTCAAGGATTTGTCCATACTGCCCACGATGTCCACGCAACTGTTCGAGTGGCTGGAAAGCAGGTGGTGTTTCCTCAAACTCATAATCCGCCCCAAATTCCATCGTAAAGATGCAATGAGAAGGCATGAAGCCATCGCGCCTGGTCACATTATAGACAAATTCCTGCCAAGCATCGAACACAGGATGCAAGTCACGACGTACAGGTTGCACCCTATCATTATCCTCCGCATCGACGATAGAGCGCACATCGCTGACGACATCCTTTTTAGGACGTGCAAAATGGAAGCGGTGCATACCGCTGATACCTTGTTCATCACGCAACATCCCCACGATATAAAAACGTGGACGATGCTGAGGAATGCCAAATTCATGAGGTGAATAGATATGGCTTCGGATGTCGTAGCCAAAGGCATCCAGTTTCTGACGAATCACCTTCCACGTGCGTCCTCCATCATGTCCTGGGAGTGCAGAGACATTTTCGAGAAAAATGTATTTGGGATGATGATACTGCAAGATGCGGCAGATTTCATCGAAGAGGTTTCCGCGTCCCAGTTCATCCTCAAATCCCTGCTTTTTGCCAGAGAAGGAGAATGGTTGGCAAGGGAAGCCACCACACAGGATTTCATGGGGTGGGATGTCTTCAGCCTTGATCTTGGTGATGTCGCCAAAGATGGGGACATCAGGGAAATTGAGTTTGTACAACTTCTGCAACTTAGGCTGTATCTCAGAGGCAAAGACACATTGATGTCCCAAACGGGACAATGCAAGGTGAAAACCTCCCAAACCGGCAAACAAATCTATAAAGTTCATTTATTCATTTACAATTTAAACTGACGCTGTGTATGAAGTCCGTTTGATGATGGGGGTTGACGCGATGTAGAGCCCCATAAATGTCAGAAGACCATTGAACATCAACATCTCATATCCAAATTTGTAGCCCATCAAATGCCCAACAACCCTATCGATGATGTAACAGATGACGGGCGAAGCAATCGCAATGTAAGGCACTGCACGTTCGTAAGGATGTCTTTGGGTGAACAAGCCAAAGGCAAAAAGACCCAGAAGCGGTCCATAGGTATAGGACACCAGGGTGTAGATAAGATCCATCACGCTACCAGAGCCAATGGCATTGAAAGCCAAAGTTACGATGACCATGGCGATGAGCATACCCAGATGTACCCGTTTGCGTGTCTTTTCATCCTGTTCCTTACCCAAGATGTCAATGCAGAAGCTGGTGGTGAGCGCAGTCATGGCTGAATCGGCAGAGGAGAATGCGCTGGCAATGACACCGATGGTGAAGAAAATGAGGCAGGCTGTACCCAACATACCCTTGAGAACGAATCCAGACAAGAGATCATCCCCCTGTTCAGGAAGAGCCACACCCTGCTGCTGATAGAGCATCATCAGGAGGATGCCCAAAGCAAGGAAGAGGAAGTTGACAGGGACAAACAAGATGCCATAAGAGCACATATCCTTCTGCGCTGAACGCAAGTCTTTACAGGTGAGGTTCTTCTGCATCATATCCTGATCAAGACCCGTCATGACGATGACGACGAAAATGCCCGACAGGAACTGTTTCCAGAAATTCTGTTTGGAAGCAAAATCGGAGAATTCAAAGATGCGCGAATGCGAATCATTCCAGACAGCGGTCATCGCTTCGAAGAAATTCATGTGAAGCATACCAGCTGTCTGCAAGAGTATCAAGACGAGAGCCAGCAAGAGACAAAAGGTCTGCAGAAAATCCGTCCACACCAAAGAACGGATGCCACTTCTGCGTGTGTAGAGCCAAATCATGAGGAGAGCCACCAACACAACCACCACATAGGGGACAGAGAAGCTGTCCGCCAAACACATCTGGAGAATCCGGCACACCACATAGAACTTAGCTGCGGCACCCAACAGCTTACTCAGGATAAAGAAAGAAGAGCCCGTCTTATAACTCACCAATCCGAAACGGTGATTCAGATAAGTGTAGATGGAGGTGAGCCTATATTTATAATAATGTGGAAGCAAGACAAATGCCACGATGATGTAGCCTACGACAAATCCCAGGCACATCTGCAAATAAGTCATGTCGATGCTCATCACCCATCCAGGCACTCCGATAAAAGTCAAGCCCGATATGCTGGCACCAATCATGCCGAAAGCCACAAGCGGCCACGGCGACTGACGATTGCCATTGAAAAAAGCAGCATTGCCGCCCTCTCTACCCACCCAACGGGAGAGAAGCAGCAATACGCCAAAATATAATATCACCGTGATGAGAACCAGCATCCCCTACTCTTCTGTCGAGCTCTTCATGTGAGCATCAGCATACAACGAGAACTTGGAACCAGAAGCGACCTGACTCTCCACGCTCAGTGTCAAATCCATGCCTTCAGCCATCTTCTTCGCCACATGCAGACCCAAGCCCAAACCTGGAATAAAACCATCATCCTTCCAGAACAGGCCAAATGCCAACTGATGCTTCTCTTTGGGGATGCCACAGCCTGTATCTCCGACATAAAATTCAGCTTGTTCCGAATTGAAATGATAGTCCACACCTATCAGAATGATGCCTTTCTTCGTGAACTTCACAGCATTGCTCATCAGCTGATTCAGGATGTACTTAACACGTGTGCGGTCATTATTGATGATGATACCAGGGATGACGGAAAGTTCATACAACTGCACGCCGTCAGGAATCAAGTCTTTCCATTCGTATGCCAATTCATGCACCAATTCGGAAGCATCAAACTCTTTCTTCACATACTGGATGCGTCCACTCTCAATGCGTGAGAACATCAGGATGTCCTCAATCATGCTGGAGAGGCTGGTGTTGTTCGCCTTGATAATCTTTGCGTACTCCGCCATTTCCTCTGGTGTGAAGGCATCTGGAGGCATACTGACGAGGACATCGCTGAATCCAACCACGGCATTCAACGGTGTACGAATCTCATGACTGATGGTAGTCAGGAAGTCCTCCTTCTGTTTAGCCTCTTCAGCCAAAAGCATGGCTTTACGCAAGTTTTCCTCATAGCGTTTTGTCTCATCGATATTAATCAAAATACCATCCACGTTCTTCTTGCCCGTCTTGGGGTCAATCATCACGACAAAACGCAGTTGCCACCACCGATAATCATCCTTCTTATCAACGTCAGCACAAATTTCATAACCATGTGTTCCCTGAATGTCGATGGCCTGCATGATGAGCGGAATCTCACTGGAATGGTCAGGATGCACATGTGAAAGGATTTCTCTCAAGTTGCTTTCCGTACGAACGGTATGGCTATCAGCTCCATGCAAAGCCATCTGTCGCATCTCAGAACGCCTCTTCACACCTTCAATCAATATCTGGGCAGTCCTGGTTTTCCATGACTGCAGCACCAGAATGATGGAGCCAATAGCAATAACGAAGATGAGGACAATAATAATCAATGTAGCATAGGTGTGGACGGGCGAAATCTTCTCTATAGGAGCACCCACAATAATGAAACGGTCTTTATAATCATTATAATTCAAGCCCAGTTTCTCCATTGCGTCATAGTCCATGTAGTATTCCTTCTGGTGCGTCATGCCCACAAAAGAAGCCATATCAGCACCCTTCAAGATGTCGGCAGCCACCCTTGCCATATCCTTACCCACCGTTTCATAACTGGCAAAATAGCCACACAAGTATCGACCACGTCCATCTGCAAAGCCAGCCTTCACTGCCGTGTATTGAGGTCTTCCCGTCTTATCTGCAATGGCAGAACTATAAAGATCCTTTTTCACAGCCAGTGAGGGATACAGCCAAGAATGAACATAGATTGTTCTCAAGTTATTATATCCCTCTTCCCTATCCTCTTCTCCTGTGGAAGCATTGCGTTCGGGAGACTCTGTCGAATATACCAAAACCACCACACTATCTTTCCATATTGTCTGGAAGTCTTCATCTCCAACAATGTTTACATGAAAATCAGAGTTGTCCACATAGGGAGGGCGTGCTATGGCCTGCTTTAATTCATTTCGAATCATGGAATCCTGTTCAAAGAAATCGAGTTCTATCTCCACACAATTCTTATCAGACATTTCAGCAGCCAGATTGATATTGGCACAATAGTCGATAGGGTCGTTGATGACCACTATGTTATTATGTTTCCGGATATAATCCCACTTGGGGTGATGCAGACCGCCAAAGATAACGGGAAGGGTATCAAGGTCTTGACTATCGCCAAACTTCCGCCACTCTATCAAGTCACACGCAGCACGGTCACCTTCTGTCATCACGATGTCCGGATACCAATTATGCTCTTGGATAGAATCCCTCACCATAAAGTGCAGTGTCCTTGTGTCTGTTGCAGGATTTTCCAGATCCAGATAGACATGCTTGATGTCGGCATTGATTCCCTTGATGCGGAAGGTCTGCAACATTTGGTCATTGAATTCGCGATAGCCCGAATGTCCTTTGTCATAACTATGGAATATCAACACCTTCGCCTTCTTCACATCATCACTGTCATATTGGGAGGTACAAGAAGAAGGGAGCAACACCCCAAAACCGATGGTGATGAACAAGAGCAGGCATTCCACAATCTTCGTCAAGCGGAAGAAGAACTTACTGCCCTTACCCACTTCACTCTCTACTCCAATTGTTCCATTCTGCTTCTCCATAATGGTTTTACTAATGTTCAAGCCCAAGCCTGTACCCTTGTCGGTCTCGTTGACCTTGATATAACGTTCGAACAACTGTGCCTGCTTCTCTGGTGCCACACCAATACCCGTATCCCTCACATAGACTTCCAGTTTTTCGGGGTCATCCTCCATATGTTTCCATCCCAGCGTGACACTACCCTCTGCCGTGAACTTGAAGGCATTGCTCAAGAAATTGTTCACCACCTGTTTCGTACGCGTCGCATCGATATTCACCATCGCATCAGGTTCACCCATTTCAAGTTTGAACTCGAGATGGGTCGGAGCGATGATGGAGTTGGTCTTATAACACTCATTCACCAGTTTCTGGATAGATACAGGTTTCTGAATGATTTCGAGGTCTCCAGTTTCAATCTGAGCCTTCTTCATCACACTGTCAATCATATTCAGAATCATGTCAGTGTTCTGATGGATGACATCTCCATACATTTCACGTTCGCCCTCTTCGAAAGTCATGCCAGGAGTCGTCAGCATCGTTGAGAAGCCTGTCACAGCACCCAATGGTGTACGAAGGTCATGGCTGATATTGGCCAAGAAGTTCTCCTTCAACGCCACCTGGCTGGCCAGAATCTGTGCCTGTTCCAGTTTCTCTTCTGTCTCTTTCTTCTTGTCGATGTTCAGAAGCAATCCGTACAACTCACCAGTCTTTGCTGTTTCATCTGTTGCCGTGTACATCACTTCAGCCCAATACCAGGTCTGTCCACCATCAGGCGAAAGATGCAGACGCACGGTTTTCCTTCCCCTTTGGTTGCGGAAATTCGTCAAGAACTCAAACGAAGCCTTGGAATCCTTATGCACGATGTTTTCCATATCCTTCATGGTCAGACGTGTCGGCACCTTGAAGTAATCACAAAATTGCTGTCCCAATGTAAAGACGCCATCCTTATAGAACCAGTATGTATCTTTCGCATCGGAGAATATCAGTTCGTGGACTTTCTCCTCATACTGCAATTCCTCCATCAGATTCATCTGTCCCTTCCATTTCCATTTCAACATGACATAAACAATCAAATACACAATGATACCAACCAACAGAAGAATGCCACCTACCTCGACTGCAAATAGTAAAGGTTGCTCAAGATAGAACGGTGCATTCACAATCTTGAAATCCTGGCTATACACACTGTAAGGCATCTTGGGGGACATTTTCTGCATGGCATTCCAATCCAAATAATAATCGCCCACATGCATACTGATGGGCAGTGAACGAGCCTTTTCACCCTTCAAGATACGCACGGCATACGAAACCTGATCTTCCACTTGTGTCTGGGTGCTGGTGAAATAGCCGCCCAAAAAATTCACATTGAGAGGATCATTGAATTGTTCGCGGATACAAGTGAACTGAGGGTGTTCAGTATGGTCTATGATAGCATTGCTCATCAGACTGCTCCTCACCTGCAGCTGCCACATTCCCTTTGCCTTTTGATAGAATAACCTAGTTATAGCCTTTCCTACCGAATCTGGTTCACCATCCGCACTATTCTTGTATGGGAAAGCGGCTGATACAAAGTTGACGACAGCGATGCCAGGGTAATTCTCCTTCAGGTACTTATCGTCAAAATCCCTGATTTTGAAATCAGAATTATTAATGTATTTGGTAGAATCACGCAGTTCCTCTTCAAATTCCTTGCGCATTCTGATGTCGCTTTCCCTATAGTCCAATTCGATGGTGATGCTCTGTGTCTTGACCATCTTCATCATCAGTTCGATGTTACGTGCCAAATCCACCTTATCCTCAAATCCAGTGATGGCTGGAATAATATTCAGTGAATCGCGCATCAGGGAACTGACACCAGCAAACACGACAGGTGTGTTCTGGAAAATCGAATCACGCCCCACACTTGTCAACATCCATTCCACCACAGGGTCATCATTCAGGAGAATGATTTCAGGTTTCCATTCCTTGAGTTGCTCTTTATAGACAGGCCAATCAAATTGAGTCACCACATCATTAGAACGATGCAACATATTGGCATAGATATGGTGGATGTCCACAGCCACATCATGTTCTTTGAAAGCATTTTCCATACATTGGGAGAAGAGTTCCTTTTCTTCTCCAATACTATCCCATGAATGGATGACCACTACACTATGACGAGGACCATCTGGTCGAGCTATTTTGCTGATTTTGCTACATGAACCCAGCAGTGAGATGACAATAACAATCAGTAAAGGTATTATTCTTGACACTTTATTTCTATTTTTCATGTCTGTGTGCACTTAAGATTATGGTTGCAAAGATACAAAAAAAACTCTCACTCCAAATAAAAAACAAGAAAAATGCGCATGGAAGGCTTTTTTTTATGGCAAAACAGACTTTTTCAGCCCAACAGATTGCGAAAATGCAACATCAGCACATCAAAAAACTTTCTCCTTTTCAGCATGTCTCCAAATATTCGGCCAACCGCTCCGCACATCTTTCTCCATCTACTCCAGCACTCACAATTCCACCAGCATAGCCTGCACCTTCGCCACAAGGAAAGAGTCCCAGCAGACGCACATGCTGCAAGGTTTCCCTGTCACGTAGAATGCGCACTGGCGCCGAGGTGCGAGTCTCTACGCCTATCATCACAGCCTCATTGGTCAGGAAGCCATGACAGGTCTTTCCGAAGTTTCTGAAAGCCTGTTGGAGACGCTTTGTCACGAAGGCGGGCATCCAGAAGTGCATAGGGGTGCTTATCAGCCCTGGCGTGTATGAAGATTTGGGCAGGTCATAACTGCCCTTGCCATTGACGAAATGTGCCATGCGCTGGGCAGGTGCCGTCTGTTTGCGATTACCTTGCATCCAAGCCGTGTATTCAAGACGTTCTTGGAAGTCAAGCATGGCGAGAGGAGAGTTGAGAGGGGAGAGTGGAGAGTTTAGGGTGGAGGGGGGAGGGGGGGTGAGGCGTCGGGAAAACCGACTATCACCAACGGGTGGAGAGTTGAGAGGGGAGAGTGGAGGTACAGGAGGAAGTTCCATGAGGGAACGCTCCTGAAGGTCTTCCACATGGAGTTCCACGACCATGCCGGCATTGCTCCAAGGGCTGTTGCGAAGGGAGTTGCTCATACCATTCACCACCAGTTGACTGGGACCACTGGCAGCAGGGACTACTGTTCCTCCAGGGCACATGCAGAAGGAATAGACACCACGTCCTTCCACTTGGGTGACAAACGAATACTCAGCTGCAGGAAGGTATTCTCCCCTGCCCTCCCTGCGATGATATTGTATTTGGTCTATCAATTCGGACGGATGTTCCAATCGCACTCCCACGGCAATGTCCTTAGCCTCGATTTCGATGCCTTGGGCGTAGAGATAGCGATAGACGTCACGGGCGCTGTGTCCTGTCGCCAAGATGACGGGTCCCATGAAGGTCTTCTCTGCACCATCCGGCTGCACACATTTCACACCCACCACCCTTGTCTGCTGTCCATGTTCCGTGGTCTGCAAGATTTCCACCATCTTGGTTTCGAAATGGACTTCACCGCCACTATGAATGATGGTGTTACGCATGGATTCGATGATGTTCGGCAGCTTGTCCGTTCCCAAATGAGGATGAGCGTCTGCCAAGATGCTGGTGCTGGCTCCATGCTGACAAAACACATTCAGGATTTTCTCCACATTGCCACGTTTCTTGCTGCGTGTATAGAGTTTTCCGTCAGAGAAAGCGCCTGCCCCGCCCTCGCCAAAAGAATAGTTCGATTCGGGGTCCACCTGCTGTGTACGGGATATCTGCGCGATGTCCTTCCGGCGTTCATGAACGCTCTTGCCACGTTCCACCACAATGGGGCGAAGTCCCAATTCTATCAACCGCAGTGCGGCAAACAATCCGCCAGGCCCAGCCCCCACCACAATGGCTTGAGGCTTCCCCTCCACATTCGGATAATCCGTCCTCACGAATGCGTCGTCTTCGGGCAGTTCGTTCACATACGCCCTCACCTTCAGATTGACGTATATCGTTCGCTGACGTGCATCGATGCTTCGTTTCAGCACCCTCACGGCCGTGGTTGTCACACCCTTTTCCGCCTGCAAGTATTGCTTGATGGCCTGTTCGCTGGCTGCCTGTTCTGGCAGCACCCTGATTTGGTATTCTTCTATCATACTTCTTGAATTATGGTGCAAAAATAGTGTTTTTATGGCACATCACAAAACATCAGGTTCCCTTTTTATGACAAACCGCCTGCAACACATGATTGCAAGCGGTTTGTTCAGATTGCCTATAGATGTCTATGAGACACAAGAGATGTGTCCGCGATGTTTTTTGATGCAAGTATCCGAGAGACTATCGGATGAAGAGGAGTTCGCGATACTTAGGCAGAGGCCAAAGGGCATCATCGACGACGAGTTCGAGTTTGTCGATTTGACGGCGGATGGTGTCGAACATCGGTGCGATGGAGTCGTGGTAGGCGATGGCCTTGGCATGTTCGTCCTCAATCTTGTTGGCCACCTTGCGGGCAGATACAAGTTCCTCCACCTGCGTCTCGATGGTGGCGGTGCGACGGGCGATGTCCTCAATCAGTTTGAGATTGCGGGCGTTGAGTTCGTCGGCCTTCTCTGTCGGGAAGACATTGCGCATACGCTCCACGTTCTTCAACAAGGCACTCTGGTAAGAGGTGGCGACAGGGATGATATGGTTCATCGAGAGGTCACCAAGTACGCGAGCCTCAATCTGAATCTTCTTGGTGTAGGTCTCCCACTTCACCTCGTTGCGGGCTTCGAGCTCCTTCTTGGTCATCACGCCGAGGCTCTCGAACATGGCAATGCTGTCGGCATCAAGGTAGCGTTCGAAGATGACGGGGCATGAAGTTTCCACATCGAGACCGCGCTTAGCAGCTTCAGCCTTCCACTCGTCGCTGTAGCCATTTCCGTCGAAACGGATGGGCTTACAGGTCTTGATATCCTCGCGGAGGACATCGAGGATGGCATGGAAGGTGGCGTTGTGGCCTGTGCCCTCGAAGTTCTTGCTGATGACGGCGATGCGTTCGTCCACACGCTTCTTGAAATTGATGAGGGCTTCTGCCACGGCACTGTTGAGGGTAATCATGGCACTGGCGCAGTTGGCCTCAGAACCGACGGCACGGAACTCGAAGCGGTTGCCAGTGAAGGCGAAAGGCGAGGTGCGGTTGCGGTCGGTGTTGTCAATGAGCAGTTCAGGAATCTCAGGGATGTCGAGTTTCATGCCCTGCTTGCCAGCCATCGCGAGGATGTCCTCCCTGTCAGCCTTCTCGATGTGGTCGAGCAGTTCGCTGACCTGACGTCCGAGGAAACTGGAGATGATGGCAGGAGGAGCCTCGTTGGCACCGAGTCGATGAGCGTTGGTGGCACTCATGATGCTGGCCTTCAGAAGACCATTGTGCTTATAGACACCCATCAAGGTCTCGACGATGAAGGTGGCAAAGCGCAGGTTCTGTTCGGCCGTCTTGCCCGGAGCATGGAGCAGGATGCCATTGTCAGTCGAGAGGCTCCAGTTGTTGTGCTTACCGCTTCCGTTGATGCCGGCGAATGGTTTTTCATGGAGCAGGACACGGAATCCGTGTTTGCGTGCCACGCGCTTCATCACAGACATGAGCAGCATGTTGTGGTCAACAGCGAGGTTGGTTTCTTCGAAGATGGGTGCCAACTCAAACTGGTTGGGGGCGACTTCGTTGTGACGGGTCTTGCAGGGGATGCCGAGTTCGAGGGCAACGATTTCCAGTTCTTTCATGAAGGCTGCGACGCGCTCTGGGATGCTGCCGAAATAATGGTCGTCCATCTGCTGGTTCTTGGCAGAGTCGTGTCCCATCAAGGTGCGACCCGTCAGGAGCAGGTCTGGACGTGCTGCATAGAGTCCTTCGTCCACGAGGAAGTATTCCTGTTCCCAACCGAGGTTGGAGGTCACCTTCTTCACATCGGGGTCGAAATAGTGGCACACCTCGGTGGCTGCAATGTTCACGGCCTTGAGGGCGCGGAGCAGTGGAGCCTTATAGTCGAGCGACTCACCGCTATAAGAAATGAAAACGGTGGGGATGATAAGAGTGTCATCAATGATGAAGACGGGAGAAGTTGGATCCCATGCGCTGTAACCACGCGCCTCGAACGTGGAGCGGATGCCACCTGAAGGGAAGGAGGATGCATCAGGCTCCTGCTGAACGAGGAGTTTGCCGCTGAACTCCTCAATCATGCCACCCTTGCCGTCGTGCTCGATGAAGGAGTCGTGCTTCTCAGCCGTACCCTCGGTCAGAGGCTGGAACCAGTGTGTGTAGTGGGTCACACCGTTCTCCTTCGCCCATTTCATCATGCCGGCAGCCACAGCGTCAGCCACTGTGCGGTCGAGACGGGTGCCGTTCTCCATCACGTCCACCATCTTCTCATAGACGCTCTTTGTGAGATACTTGTACATCTTCTCGCGGTTGAAGACTTTCTTGCCGAAGTACTCGCTGGGATAGTCACTGGGAGTCTTCACGTCGAGAGGCTTCTTCTTGAATGCCTCACCGACAACCTGAAATCTAAGTTCGTTTGCCATAATAATGTTTGTGTTAATGTGAATAAATATTGTTTGAAATTGAATGATTTATTTCTTGAAGAATGCATCCACCTTGTCGGCAGTCTGCTTGCCGCTGGCGATGGCTCTCACCACGAGGCTGGCTCCGTTCTGGGCATCGCCGCAGACAAAGACGTTCTGCGGATATTCGGGATGCTCAGGCTTGAGGAATCCCATGGCAAGGAGCACGAGTTCTGCCTTGATGACCTCGGGGTCGCCTGCCTCCACCATGATGGGGCGACCACCCTCGGGATTGGGTTTCCAGTCGATGGGCTGGACACGGACACCTGTGAGATTTCCGTCTTCACCGAGAAACTCGAGCGTGTTGATGTTCCAGCGGCGAGTGCATCCCTCCTCGTGGGATGAGGTCGTTTTGAGGATGACCGGCCAGTTAGGCCAAGGGGTGTTGGGATTGTGACCGACAGGCGGTTTGGGCATGATTTCGATTTGGGTGACCGAGAGTGCCCCCTGCCGATGCGCTGTGCCGATGCAGTCAGACCCCGTGTCGCCACCTCCGATGACGAGCACATTCTTACCCTTGGCCGTGATGCGTTCTTCCTTCGAGAACTCGATGCCGGCGAGGACGCGGTTCTGCTGGCTCAGCAATTCGAGGGCGAGGTGCACCCCCTTGAGGTCACGCCCTGGCACTTTCAAGTCACGGGCAGTGGGGGTGCCTGTGGCGATGATGACGGCATCGTACTGCTGCGCCAGGGTCTCAACATCCTCAACCGTCTGGCCATAATGAAACACGATGCCCTCCTGTTCCATCACCTCAATCCTGCGGTCGATGACCTTCTTGTTGAGTTTGAAGTTGGGGATGCCATAACGGAGCAGACCGCCGGCGGCTTCATTCTTCTCAAGGACGGTCACCTCATAGCCCATGTAGTTGAGCGAATTGGCGGCAGCCAGTCCTGCGGGTCCAGCGCCAACGATGGCCACACGCTTTCCATTTCTCTCGGGATGCTCGATGGTGACATACCCCTCCTGATAAGCTCTCTCAGCGATGGCGCACTCGTTTTCACGGTTGGTCACGGCATCACCCGTGGTGAGATAGAGCACACAGGCCTTCTCGCAGAGCGCCGGACAGATGCGGCCGGTGAACTCGGGGAAGGGGTTGGTCTTCTTCAGCAGTTTGTAAGCCGTTTCCCACTCGCCCCGATAGAGCGCATCGTTCCATTCGGGGTCTTTATTGCCCAGCGGACAAGCCCAGTGGCAGAAGGGCACGCCGCAATCCATGCAGCGGGAGGCCTGTTCCTGCCGGTCTTTTGTATTCAGTGTCTGTTCGACCTCGCCAAAATCGTGGATGCGGTCATTCACAGGGCGATAGCCAGCCTCCTTGCGAGGCACAGTCAGAAATGCTTTCGGATTTCCCATATCTTTGTCTTTTTCTTATTGTCTATTGATGTGATGCTTCACTTTCTTGTGGTCCTTATCAGTAGTCCCTTTGTATGTCGGCAATCTTCTCGTGCAGCCGCGCCATCTGCTCCTCCTGAAGGACACGCTTGTACTCGATGGGGACAACCTGGATGAAGTCCTCGATGTAGCGCTGCCAGTCGTCCAACATACGTCCGGCCAAGGCAGAACCCGTGTGCAGATAGTGCTGACGAATCAGTTCGAGCAGTTCCTTGCGGCTCACACTGTCCTCCACCAGACCGAGCTCCACCATGTCCATGTTGCAGAAATAGTCGAACGTGTGGTCGGGGTCATACACATAAGCCACGCCTCCGCTCATGCCGGCAGCAAAGTTGCGGCCCGTCTTGCCGAGCACCACCACACGACCGCCAGTCATGTACTCGCAGCAGTGGTCGCCCGCACCCTCGATGACAGCGATGGCACCCGAGTTTCTCACGCCAAAGCGCTCACCCACCTTGCCGTTCACATAGAGTTCGCCACTCGTCGCCCCATAGAGACCCGTGTTGCCGGCAATGATGTTCTCCTCAGCATGGAAGCCCTCACCTGAGCGGGCAGGAGGCAGAATGCTGATGCGACCGCCGCTGAGTCCCTTGCCGAAATAGTCGTTCGTCTCGCCCTCCAGACGGATGTCCACACCCTTCACGGCAAATGCGCCAAACGACTGACCAGCCGAGCCCTTGAACTTGATTTTGATGGTACTTTCAGGCAATCCAGCCTCACCATACTTCTTCGCAATCATGCCAGAAAGCATCGTGCCCACCGCACGGTCAGTATTCTTGATGGTGTAGTCGAGGCTCACCTCCTCAGCGTCATTTATCGCCTTCTGCGCGGCACGGATGATTTCCTCATCCTTCACGCCCACGACCTTCGTGAACTCGCCGCGGTCCCAATACAGCGGCTTGTCTGTCTCCGGCCTATGCAGCAGTCTTCCGAAGTCAATCGTCTTCCACTTCTCCTCGCTTCCACTATTTTCATTGGTTCCACCGTCGGGTCTCCTCACCTCGATGAACTCCGTATGCCCAATAATCTCCTTCAGGCTCCTCACACCCATCTCCGACAGATACTCCCTCACCTGCTCAGCCAGGAACGTGAAGAAGTTCACCACATACTCCGCCTTCCCTCTGAACCGCTCTCTCAACCTTTCATCCTGCGTCGCCACACCCACGGGACACGTGTTCGTGTTGCACTTCCTCATCATCACACAGCCCAGCACAATCAGCGGCAGCGTTCCGAACGAGAACTCGTCGGCACCCAACATCGCCATCAACACCACATCCTTCGCCGTCTTCAACTGACCGTCAGTCTGCAACCGCACCTGATTCCTCAGCCCGTTGATGACCAGTGTCTGCTGTGTCTCGGCCAGACCAATCTCGGGACTGATGCCCGCAAACCGCATCGAACTGGCAGGACTCGCTCCCGTGCCACCCTCAGCACCGCTGATGACGATGAGATCGGCTTTCGCCTTCGCCACACCAGCGGCAATAGTGCCCACTCCGCTCTCAGCCACGAGCTTCACGCTCACGGCAGCCGTCGGGTTAATGTTCTTCAGGTCGAAAATCAGCTGGGCAAGATCCTCGATCGAATAGATGTCATGATGAGGAGGAGGTGAAATAAGGCTGATGCCCGGGATGGCATTCCTCGTCTTGGCAATGATCTTGTTCACCTTGAATCCAGGCAGTTGACCGCCCTCGCCAGGCTTCGCACCCTGTGCCACCTTAATCTGAATCTCCTCAGCATTCACCAGATACTCAGCCGTCACGCCAAACCGTCCGCTCGCAATCTGCTTCGTCTTGCTGGAGAGGCTCACACCATCCACATCAGAATGGTAACGCACATTGTCCTCACCACCCTCGCCAGTGTTGCTCCTCGCACCCAGCTTGTTCATCGCCAATGCCAACGCCTCATGCGCCTCAATACTCAAGGCACCAAAACTCATGGCACCCGTGACGAAGTGCTTCACGATGCTCTCCACCGGCTCCACCTCCTCAAGGGGCGTCGGCTTCTCAGCCTTTCTGAACGCGAAGAAATCACGAATGAAGATAGGCTTCTCCTTCTCATCCACCATCTTAGCCCACTCCTTGAACTTCTTGTAGGAGCCAAGACGGGTGGCAATCTGCAGGTTCGCAATCGTGTCGGGATTCCATGCATGGAGAATGCCGTCCTTGCGATAAGAGAACTGACCGTTGTTGGGCAGGAACTCATTGATTTCCTTCGGACGGAACGCCTCGTCATGCAGACGGATGGCATCCCGTGCAATCTCCTTCAGTCCGATGCCACCAATGGTACTCACCTCCGTACCGAAATACCTTCTCAGCAAGTCATCGCCCAAGCCGATGCTCTCGAATATCTTTGCACCACGATAAGAACGGATGGTCGAGATGCCCATCTTCGACATGATCTTCTTCAGTCCCTTGTCCACCGCCTTGATGTAGTGGCTCTCAGCCGTCGCATAATCCTCCTGAATCTTATGCCCCTTCACCAGTTCATCCAGCACGGCAAACGTCATGTAGGGGCATATCGCGCTCGCACCATAACCAAGCAACAGGGCGGCATGCATCACCTCCCGAATCTCGCCGCTCTCCACAATCAGCGCCGTCTGTACCCGTTTCTGAACACTGATGAGGTAGTGGTGCACGGCACTCACAGCCAGCAGACTCGGTATGGCAGCACGCTTCTCGTCGATGTCCCTGTCCGAGAGGATGATATAGTTCACACCCTCGTCCACACTCGCCTCCGCCTCATGGCATAAGTCCTCGATGGCCTGACGCAGTCCGCTGGCACCCATCCCTATGTCGAAAAGCATGGCGAGTTTCTTCGTCTTGAAGCCCTTATATCTGATGTTGCACAGGATGTCCAGTTGCGTGTTCGTCAGCACCGGCTGCGGCAGACGCACCATCTTGCAGTTCGACGCATCGGGTGTCAGGATGTTCGTGCCCACGGCACCGATATACTCCGTCAGGCTCATCACCAGCTCCTCCCTTATAGGGTCAATGGCAGGGTTCGTCACCTGGGCGAACTGCTGACGGAAGTAGTTGAAGAAGATCTGGGGACGGTCGCTGATGACAGCCAACGGCGTATCGTTGCCCATCGCCGCCACCGGCTCCTGTCCTGCCGTCGCCATAGGCACCACGGTCTTGTCGATGTCCTCCTGACCGAATCCGAAATTGATGAGCTTCCGCTCATAGTCCTCCACAGCATTCTCCACATGTCTGCCGCTCTTCAACTTCTCCAACTGGATGCGGTTCGTGCTAAGCCACTCACGGTAGGGGTGCGCCTTCGCCAGTTTCTCCTTAATTTCACCATCGTAGAAGATCTTGCCCTCCTGCGTGTCAATGAGCAGAATCTTGCCAGGTTGCAGACGCCCCTTGCTCACGATGTCGCCAGGCTCAAAATCCATCACACCCACTTCGCTCGCCACCACCATCATACCGTTCTTCGTAATGGTGTAACGACTCGGACGGAGACCGTTCCTGTCAAGCATTCCACCGGCATACCGACCGTCACTGAACAGCAAGGCGGCAGGACCGTCCCATGGCTCCATCAGGATGGAGTGATACTCATAGAAGGCTTTCAGATCCTCCGAGATGGGGTTCTTGTCGTTGAAACTCTCCGGCACAAGAATCGCCATCGCCTGCGGCAGACTGAGACCGCTCATCGTCAGAAACTCAAACACGTTGTCGAGACTGGCAGAGTCGCTCATACCCTCCTGCACAATCGGACGGATGTCCCTGATGTCGCCCAGCGCCTCACTGCTCAACACGCTCTCACGGGCTTTCATCCAACCGCGGTTGCCACGGATGGTGTTGATCTCCCCGTTGTGTGCCAGCAGACGGAAAGGCTGTGCCAGCTTCCACTTCGGGAACGTGTTCGTGCTGAACCTCGAGTGCACCAGCGCCAGTCCGCTCGTGAAGTATGGACTCGACAGGTCGGGAAAGTAGCGGCGCAACTGTCCGCTCGTCAACATACCCTTATAGATGATGTTCTTGCTCGACAGCGAGCAAATGTAGAACTCCTCGTCAGCAATGCGGTTCTCTATCCGCTTCCTGACCTTATACAACGTGCGGTCGAACGTCTCCACTTGATCCTCACCCACGCCCGTCACAAAAATCTGCTTGATGTCGGGCTCCACTTCACGGGCGCCCACACCCAGCACCTCCGGACAGGTCGGCACCACCCTCATGTGCATCAGCGAGAGACCCTCACGCTCGATTTCCTCAATCATCACACTCAAGATGCCCTCCTGCACCTTCGCATCCTTCGGCAGAAACACCAGTCCCGTTCCATAACGACCCTTCTCCGGCACGGGGATGCCCTGAAGAAGAATGAACTCATGCGGAATCTGCGTCAGAATGCCGGCACCGTCACCCGTCTTGTCACGGGTTTCCGCACCACGGTGCTCCATATTCTCCAATACCTTCAGGGCATTGTCCACCAGTTCGTGGCTCTTGCCCCCATGAATGTTCACAACCATGCCGACACCACAGGCATCGTGCTCATACGCTTCGTTGTACAATCCTTGCTGTTTCATATCTGTATTTGTGTTTGAATTCTTTTCAATGCCTCTCTCGTCGCCTCATGCCGACCAAACGCGGTCAGTCTGACAAATCCCTCACCTGCAGGACCAAAACCCACGCCAGGCGTGCAGACCACCTGTGCCCTCTGGAGCATCTCGTCGAAGAAGCCCCACGAGGTGCAACCCTCGGGCGTGCGAACCCACAGATAAGGAGCATCCGTACCTCCATCCACATGGAATCCCATATCACCAAGAGCATCCCTCATCAGTCGCGCATTCTCCATATAGTAACGAATCGTCTGACGGATCTGCTCCTTGCCTTCCGGCGTATAAATGGCCTCAGCTGCACGCTGACTCAGATAACTCGTGCCATTGAACTTCGTCGATTGGCGACGGTTCCAAAGCGGATTCAAGGTGATGCGGTCACCCATCTTCGTCGTGGCAGTCACCGTTCTGGGCACGACCGTATAACCACAGCGCACACCCGTGAAGCCTGCCGTCTTGGAGAAACTGCGGAACTCCACCGAACACCGTCTGGCTCCCTCCACCTCATAGATGCTGTGGGGTATGTCTTCGTTCTGGATGTAAGCCTCATAGGCAGCGTCATAGAAGATGAGGGCATCGTGCTCCAATGCATAATGCACCCAGCGTTGCAACTCCTTCCGCGAGAGTGTCGTACCCGTAGGGTTGTTGGGATAGCAGAGATAGATGACATCGACCCTCTCCCTCGCATGGGGCAACTCCGGCACGAAGCCGTTCTCCGCCACGCAAGGCAGATAGACGACGTGCGACCAATGCCCGTTGCTGCCCAGCACACCCGTGCGACCACCCATCACATTGGCATCTATATAGACAGGATAGATGGGGTCAGTCACGGCAATGCGGACATCCTTGCCCAAGAGCTCCTGGAAATTGCCAGTGTCGCTTTTCGCACCGTCATTCACGAATACCTCGTCCTCGCTGATATTGATGCCGCGAGCCTGAAAATCATTCTCTACGATAGCCCTGCGCAAGAAGTCATAACCGCGCTCTGGTCCATAGCCTCGGAATGTCGCTCCATCAGCCAACTCGTCCGCAGCCCGATGCAGGGCATCCACCACGGCAGGAACCAACGGCTGGGTCACGTCACCAATGCCGAGACTGATGACATCCGCCTCGGGATGCTCAGCCTTGAACGTCTTCACCTTTTGTGCAATCTCCGAAAACAGATATGCACCTGGCAGTTTCAGAAAGTCTTCATTGATATGTGCCATTTCATTGATGATTTTATTTCATTGATGATTTTTTATTATCATCTATGATTTGTTCTTTTATCATATACTCTTTTACAATTTACTATTGGGCAATTCCACGTCTCCCTCATAGACAAATTCAGCCGGACCGGTCTTGTAGATGTGGTTGTCCTTATCGTTCCATTCGATGTCGAGCGTGCCACCGTCCATGATGATGCGACTGGTGCGTCCGCCCCGCCCTGTCAATGCTGCTGCCACTGCGGTGGCACATGCACCCGTTCCGCAGGCCTGGGTGATGCCACTGCCACGTTCCCAAACGCGAACACGAATGCCGTCTGGACGCACCACGGCAAATTCGATGTTGCAACGTTCAGGAAACGCAGGGTGGTGTTCGAGCCGCTCACCTTCTGTGGCGACATCTACGCTATTGATATCATCGAGAAAAATTACGTAATGGGGATTGCCCATCGAGACGAAAGTGCCGATGGGCAGATGATGGATACTTGAACCGAGTGTGCCAGGTGCGAACTGCCTGTCGTTTTCAAAGATGGGCTCGCCCATATCGACGGTAACGGAATCTACCACGCCCCGAGGTGTCAGGTGCAGGTCAAGCACCTTGACCCCGGAAAGCGTAAGCAGACGAATTTGTGTTTGTGTTGTCAGTTGCTTGTCGTAAAGATATTTGCCTACACATCGACTGGCGTTGCCACACATTTTGGCTTCGGAACCATCGGCGTTGAAGATGCGCATCGTGAAGTCGGCCTTGGCCTTGTCTTCCCCGTCGGCATGTCCGATGAGCACCAGACCGTCGCTGCCGATGCCCTTGTGGCGATCGCTCCATGCACGTGCAACTGAGGATGGGTCTTCTATATTATATAATAATGTGTCGACATATATGTAGTCGTTACCCGCACCGTGCATCTTAACGAAGTGTATTTTACGTGTCATTTTGTGTCTGTTTTGACTGTCGTGATTACTTTGTATTTGAATTACGCTGCAAAGGTAGGACATTTTGAAATATAAAACAAGAAAAAAGAGTCATTTTTTCAATAAAAATACGTTTTTTCTTGATATTTGTCATTAAAATTGAAGATTTTCATTGCAAAATGTTGTTTATATCAACAAAA
>CADCQH010000009.1 GCA_902803605.1 uncultured Bacteroidales bacterium
AAGGAGACTTGGAAATTCATCATTCAGACGCTTGCAGCCATCTTGACTGCCATCGCCACCACGCTGGGAGTGACCAGCTGCATGAACTTGCTGTAAACCACGTGTCATGCGAATGTGAGAAGCCGTCAGTTGCAAGGACGGTGATGTGAACGAACGAGCCGTCGGCCATGGGGACGGAGAGTGTGAACGAAAATAGGAGGTGAACCTGTGTGGTGTCACCCCCTATTTTTTGTGTGTGTTGGGAAGTCGATTAGTTGATAGCGCCATCGAGCTCAGAGCCAGCCTTGAACTTAGCCGCATTCTTGGCAGCGATGGTGAGAGGCTTACCTGTGCGTGGGTTCTTACCCTGGCGAGCAGGACGCTTTGCTACTGAGAAAGTACCGAAACCGATGAGGGAAACCTTGTCGCCACCCTTGAGAGCCTCAGTGATAGATTCAACACATGCGTCAACGGCCTTCTTTGCGTCAGCCTTGCTCAGACCTGCCTTTGCAGCGATAGAGCTTACAAGTTCTGTCTTGTTCATAAAGTTTGAAATTTAGGTTTGATAATAAGTTATATTGGTATTAAAAATCCAATTAAATCAAGTGATGATGGCGTGTTGAGGCATTTCTGCGTCAAACTCCGTTGCAAATATATGGGATAATTTTTCGAGAACAAACATTTTTTGCAAAAAAATCAAGAAAAATGCTAAAAAAACTTGTATTTTCACGTTTTTTGCCCTTTAATAGGAAGAAAAACTCTAATTTTGCACCCGAAATTCACAAGAGAGAGACAGTTACATCGAAAAGTGAGACAGTTACATTAAAAAAGAGAGTAGTGCGTATGAGAATGACTCCTGCCGTTAAGGTAATCCTGATTATAAATGTGGTCTTGTATGTGATGGCTTATTGGATCACGCCGATGGTTCCGATGGATGGCCATCCTGACTGGTTCCTGAATGCCAATGCGCTTCATCCGCTGGGTGGAGAGGGTTTTGCCATCTATCAATACCTTACTTATATGTTCATGCACGGAGGTTGGTGGCACCTGTTCTTCAACATGTGGTCGCTGATGATCTTCGGCAACGCCGTGGAGCAGCAGGTGGGGACGAAGCGTTTCTGGCTCTATTACCTGCTGTGCGGCATCGGTGCGGCGCTGGTGAACCAATTCATGACGTGGGTGGGGCTCATCAATCCTGCCCAGCTGGTGGGTGCGTCGGGTGCCATCTATGGCGTGATGGGCGCTGCAGCCTTCTTCTTCCCCAATGCGAAGTTGTTCATCATCCCCATCCCGTTCCCCATCAAGTTGAAGTATCTGGTGGGCTTCTACACGGTGGTGGAGATGTATCTGGGCATCACGTCGATTGACGGCGTGGCGCACTTTGCCCACCTGGGCGGCATCCTGGTGGGTGCCATCGTCCTGTTCGTCTGGCGGATGCAGGAGAAGCAGCGTGCCCAGAATGGCGGCTATGGCTACAAGTCCTCGACGTCGGGCTCCCACTACCAGAAGGACGAGAGCAGTTGGAAGGACTGGCTGGGCGGCAAGCGCAAGCCCAAGATGCGCGTGACGAATGTGCGCGAGGTGAACCATGAGGATCATCAGTATAATGCGCAGACGCGTCAGGAGAGTGAGGAGATAGACCGCATTCTGGACAAGATTCGCAAGAACGGCTATCAGAACCTGTCGGACAGCGAGAAGGCGACGCTCTTCAATGCCAGCAAGAAGATGAGAGGGGAAGAATGAGGCTGCTGAAGAAGATTCCGTTGTTCATCCTTGCTGCCGTCAACTTGCTGCTGATTGCAGCCATGTTGTTTTGTGCCTACACGTCTTGTCTGCCTCCGCAGGACGAGCCCCAGTGGTCGTATTTCGGACTGCTGTTCCCTGTGTTCTTGGTTGCCAACGTGGTTTTTGTGCTCTTCTGGCTGATTGTCAAGTGGAAATGGGCAGTTCTTCCTGTGGCGGGTCTGGTCTTGTGTGCCAGCAGCGTCAGGGCTTATTTTCCCGTCAACATCCCTCATGAACCTCCAGAGGGCAGCATCAAGGTGCTGTCGTACAACGTGATGTCGTTTGCAGGGGAAAGGAAAAAGGACAATTCAGCCAACTGGGAGGAGAACCCCATCTTGAAGTATCTGCTGGAGAGTGGGGCAGACATCATCTGTCTGCAGGAGGCGAATAAGGCCTTCGTTGACCGTGCGCTGGACAGCATCACCCATTATTATCCCTACCACTATCGGGAACTGAAAGCCGACAACTATATGGTGTGTTTTTCCAAGTACCCGATTGACTCGGCAGAGGAAATCAAGTATCCCACGAAATCAAACTACACCTTTGCCTATAGAATCTGTGTGGAAAAGGACACCCTGCTGGTCATCCACAACCACCTGGAGTCTTATCGCCTGACCTCGGCCGACAAGGATGACTACAAGTCCATCATCAAGAACTACAAGCATCCGGAGGCGAACGACTCAGAAACGAAGTATCAGGGGCTGACGGAGAAAATCTCGACGCACGACTCCATCAGAGGCCTGCAGGTGGACTCTGTGATGGCGTATCTGGAGGCGAACCAGGGCAAGCATATCCTCTTGTGTGGCGACCTCAACGCGACCCCCGTGTCGTACATTCACCATCGTCTGACCTCCCAGCTGGACGATGCCTACACACGGAGCGGCAACGGGCCAGGCATCAGTTATCACAGGTATGGAATGTACTTCCGTCTTGACCACATCATGGTGAGCCCCAACATCTAGGCGTATGGAGCCAAAGTGGACAGTTCCATCAAGGATAGAGACCATTATCCCATCTATTGTTTTATCAAATTGGACTAAAAGTAAGGCACAAAGCGCTCATAAATGAATATTTTTAATGCGTTTTTGTTTCTATTTGTAAAAAAAACTATAACTTTGCACCTTGAATTATCGTGGAGTGCCTTGAACCCGACGCGCTTTTATATATAAATGATGTGTGAGAGACGTGTTTTTGAGGCAATTGTGGGCTGAAATGAAGTGACATAGAGAACAACAATAACAATCAAATATTTAATCATCAAAAAAATGCAAAACAAAGGATTTGTAAAGTTTTTAGCAGTGGCGTTGACCCTCATCTGCCTCTTCTACCTTTCTTTCGGCTTTG
>CADCQH010000010.1 GCA_902803605.1 uncultured Bacteroidales bacterium
CGAAAAAGCGCTAATCTCACGACTGGCACTTTTCTGTTCTCAATAAGTATTAATTTTTTTTAAGGTAAAAAGATTGTTTTTAGGATGTTGCAAAGGTACGGACTTTTGTTTCTTTGGACAAGCCGAAAAACATGTTTCTTAACATCTGTGTACGGGCACAGGGCATATTTATTTATTTTTTTGTTGAAAGCGGTTCGTGTTTCTATATTTCTGACTGTGATGCTCTGTTTTGTATGCGTAAGATGCGGGGCTGTGGAATGCTTTATATGGCAAGTCTACAAAGGAGCAAAGGTTATGGAAAAGTAGACTTGAGGGTATTTGTGGAAACCTAAAAGTGGAATGTGATGCCATTTTTTGCAGAATTGTTGTTATTTATTATTAAATATGTGTACCTTTTTGTTGTTGAGATTAGAATTATTCGTACCTTTGCATGATTTTTTAGTATTCTATATATACATTTTTACATTTAAGAAAATGAAAGGCAAAAAGATGTTGCTGAGTCTTGGCATACTGCTGACTTGTGTATTGGGTATGAAGGCTCAGAAGGTGAATGGAGGCTCTGCTGGGACGATGAACTTGACATTAGCGAAGGCGATAGAGATAGCACTGGCTGAGAATCCAATCATTCATGTTGCTGATAAGGACATCGAACTGAAAAAGATTGCGGACACGGAGGCTTGGCAGAGCCTGTTGCCTTCTGTGGATGCAAATTTGTCATTGACAGATAACATTTTGGTGGCTGAAATGGTGACAGGAATGGGTAAGTTCAAGATGGGTGTGGACGGTACATTGACAGCGGTTGGTAATGTCACGTTGAGCTTACCTGTGTTTGCACCAGCTGTGTATCAGAACATGAAGTTGACCAAGCAAGACATCCTGTTGGCTCAGGAAAAAGCGCGTGGTAGCCGTTTGGATCTTATCAATCAAGTGACAAAGGCGTATTATGGTGCGTTGCTGTCAAGTGACAGTTATGACGTGATGAAGCGGAGTTATGGCGTAGCCAAAGACAATTTTGATGTGGTCAACGAGAAGTACAAAGTGGGGCGTGTGAGCGAATATGACAAAATTAGTGCTGAAGTGCAGGCCAGAAACATGAACGCATCGATGGTAAGTGCACAGACAGGCAAGACGTTGGCATTGCTGCAACTGAAAGTTTTGATGGGTGTGACGGCTGACGTGAAAATTGTAATAGATGATTCGCTAAAGGCATACGAAGGACGATTGACGTTAGCAGATTCAGAAGTACAGATGTCGGAACTGGATAATAATTCTTCGTTACGTCAAATGAACCAGAATATGACGCTGTTGGAACGCAGTCAGAAGATTTTGCGTACAGGTTTTATGCCGACAGTGGCATTGCAATTGACGGGGCAGTATCAGAGTTATGCCAATAATAATTGGAATGTTTTCAATTATCATTTTTCACCCAGTTCAACACTCTCCATTGCTGTGAGTGTTCCAATCTTCCATGCGAATAACTGGACTAAGTTGAAGAGTAACAAGTTGCAGATAGCACAGTTAGAGGACAATCGGCTCAATACACGCCGTCAGTTGTCATTGGCTGCAGAGAGTTATAGGCAGAACATGGCAAGTTCGATAGCACAGACGGCTAGCAATGCTGAAGCAGTGAAGCAGGCTGAAAAGGCGGTGTTGATTGCTGGTAAGCGTTACGAAGTAGGACGTGGCACTATCTTGGAATTGAATCAAAGTGAGACAGCACAAACACAAGCTGAACTAACATATGTGCAGAGTATATATGATTATCTAAAGAACAAGGCTGACCTTGATTATACGTTGGGTCGTGAAACTTATTTGAAATAAACATAATAACTTTTTTTACGCTGAATTTCGTGAATAAAACAATGAATATGAAATATATTAAATCATTATCGCTTGCCGCTCTTGCTCTTTTGGTTGTAGCCTGCAAGAGCGATGACAAGGCTGGAGCAGCCCAGCAAGCAAAACCTCAGGTAAAAATTGCTAAAGTGACGAGCGAGGACATCCCGCAGACCGAGACTTACACAGCAACAGTGGAGAGTGACGTAAAGAACAATATTGCGCCTAATACTCCTTATCGAATAGAGAGAGTATATGTAGATGTAGGTGACCATGTGCGCAAAGGACAGGTGCTCGTGCAGCTGGATGCTAACAACTTGCAACAGTTGAAGTTGCAGTTAGAAAACCAGAAGATAGAATTTGGCCGTACCTCGCAACTCTATCAAGTGGGTGGTGCCAGCAAGGCAGAATATGACAACGCGAAGTTGCAGTTGGATGTACTCTCCACACAGTTGAAGCAGTTGATGCAGAACACTCAGTTGGTGGCTCCCATCAGTGGTGTGGTGACTGCCCGTAACTACGATGATGGTGATATGTACAGCCAAGGTCAACCTGTATTGACCATTGAACAGACCAACCCTGTGAAGGTGATGGTAAATATATCAGAAGTGTATTACAAGCAGGTGTTCAAGGGTATGCCCGTAGATATTCAGTTGGATGCATATGAAGATGAAACTTTCTATGGAAAGGTGACCATTGTGTATCCGACTGTAGATCAATCTACCCACACGTTCCCAGTGGAGGTGACCATTAGCAATCCTGATCAAAAGGTACGGCCAGGTATGTTCGCTCGGGCAACGGTGAACTTTGGCAATAAGAACCACGTATTGGTACCAGATGAGGCATTGGTGAAGCAGATTGGTGCAGGCGACCGATATGTGTATGTGTATAAAAATGGTAAGGTTTCCTATAACAAGGTGGAACTTGGCAAGCATATCGACACGAAATATGAGATTCTTGGTGGTGTGAATCCTGGTGACGAAGTGGTGATTGCTGGTCAAAGCCGTTTGGCGAATGGTAAGGAAGTGGAAGTCGTTAAGTAAAGAATTATGAGTCTATACGAAGGTGCGGTCAAACGACCGATTATGACCAGTCTCTGCTTTCTGGCAGTGATTATATTGGGTGTTTTCTCGCTGATCAAGTTACCTATCGACTTGTATCCGGATATTGATACGAACACCATCATGGTGATGACATATTATACGGGTGCCAGTGCAGAAGATATTGAGAACAACGTGACGCGCCCATTGGAGAATACCCTCAATTCCGTGGAACACATCAAGCATGTGACGAGCAACAGCCGTGAGAATGTTTCTGTCATCACGCTCGAGTTTGAATACGGTTATGATATCGATGCATTGACGAACAATGTGCGAGACAAACTGGACATGGTGTCGAACTCATTGCCTGACGATGCACAGACGCCCATCCTGTTCAAGTTCTCTACTGACATGATTCCTATCTTGTTGCTTTCTGTTCAGGCTGATGAGTCACAGCAAGCGCTTTACAAGATTCTTGACGATAATGTGGCTAATCCTTTGGCACGTATCGATGGCGTAGGTACGGTGAGCATCGTGGGTGCCCCCCAACGTGAAATCAACATTTATATGAATCCTCAGAAGATGGAGGCTTACAACTTGACTCCGACTCAAGTGGCCAGTGCCATCTCGGCTGAGAATCATAATGTGACGAACGGTACGGTGGATGTTGGTACCCAAACTTATGTCGTGCGTGTGGAGGGTGAGTTTGATGATCCCCATCAGATGTTAAACGTGATTGTGGGTTCTCACAATGGCGTCAATGTCTATTTGCGTGATGTTGCTCGTATTGTAGATAATGTGGAGGAACGTGCTCAGAAGACGTTTACGAATGGTGTACAAGGTGCTATCGTGGTCATCCAGAAGCAGAGTGGTGCTAACTCGGTGGAAATCTCTGAGAAAGTGATGGCTATGATGCCTACTTTGCAGCAGAACCTGCCTTCGGACGTGAAGTTGGGTATTATTGTCAATACATCTGATAATATTCTGAATACCATCGGTACTCTTGAGGAGACGATTGCCTATGCCATGTTGTTTGTGGCATTGGTGGTGTTCATCTTCTTGGGTCGATGGCGTGCGACGACTATCATTGTCATCACTATCCCGATGTCGTTGATTGCCTCGTTCATCTATTTGTATGCAACGGGCGGGTCGCTTAACATGATTTCCTTGTCCTGCCTTTCCA
This sequence comes from uncultured Bacteroidales bacterium, assembly GCA_902803605.1. Classification (GTDB taxonomy): domain Bacteria; phylum Bacteroidota; class Bacteroidia; order Bacteroidales; family Bacteroidaceae; genus Minthosoma. Next base: position 4,060 of record CADCQH010000010.1, read on the forward strand.
TCGCTATTGGTAATGTGGTGGATGATGCTATTGTGGTGTTGGAGAACGTGACGACCCATATTGAACGAGGATCAGACCCGAAACAGGCGGCTATCCATGCAACGAATGAGGTGGCTATCTCCGTGATTGCATCTACGTTGACGATGATTGCCGTGTTCTTCCCGCTGACGATGGTGACGGGTATGTCCGGTGTGCTCTTCAAACAGTTGGGTTGGATGATGTGTATCATTATGACCATTTCGACCACCAGTGCCCTCTCGTTCACTCCAATGCTTTGCTCTCAGATGCTTCGTCTGAAGAAAAAGCAGGGCAAATTCTTCAAGAAATTTTATGGTCCTATTGGTAAGGCATTGGACTCTCTTGATGCATGGTATGAGATGCGCATCAATTGGGCGGTTCGCCATCGGTGGACCATCATCATGGGATGTGTGGTTCTCTTTGTGGTTAGTTTCGGCATTGCAGCGGTGGTGGGCATCAAGAGCGAGTTCTTTCCTGCCAACGACTCAGGTCGTATAGGTGTGACGCTCCAGTTACCAATCGGTACACGTGTGGAGAAAGCAGAAGCATTGGCAAAGTCTTTAGTGGAGAAGTGGCAGCAACGATATGGTAAGGATTTGCAATCTTGCAACTTCACTGTAGGTCAGGCTGGCGACGCTAACACGTTCTCATCATTGTCAGATAATGGCTCTCACATCATATCATATAATATAATGATGGTGCCGTCAAACAAGCGCGATAAGGGATTGGCAACAATTTGTGATGAGATGCGTGCTGATTTGAAGGAAATACCAGAATTGGCGAAGTTTATGGTTAACCTTGGTGGTAATCAAGGTGGTCGAGGTATGGGCGGCCAGTCAACGGCAACCTTCGAAATCTACGGCTACGATATGGACTCCACCTATCGCGTGGCAGAGCGCTTGGCGAACAAGTTCCGTGCCAACGAGATGATTACGCAGGTGAACATCTCCCGTTCCGACTATCAGCCAGAGATTGTGGTCAACTTCGATCGCGACAAACTGGCTCAGCAAGGCATCGGGCTTGCTGCTGCAGCTAATGCTGTCCGTTCCCTCATCTACGGTTCTGTATTGAGCCGCTATCGTGAGGACGGTGAGGAGTATGACATCAAGGTGCGTTACGAACCGACAGCGCGTCGTTCGATGGAAGATATAGAGAATATGGTCATCTCCAATGCGAGAGGGGAGAATGTACGCATTCGTGACATCGCCACAGTCAGCGAGAGTGCTATTCCTCCTACTATCGAGCGTAAAGATCGTCAGCGTATCGTTACCGTCAGCGCAGTGTTGGCGGATGGTTATGCTCTTTCCGATGGTGTGGAATTGGGTGAATCCTTCTATCCTGATTTGAATATCCCTGCAGGTGTAATGGTGCAGGTGGCAGGTTCGTATGAAGACCAGCAGGATTCCAATCGCGACCTTGGAACATTGGGTATCCTCATTATCATCTTGGTGTTCATTGTGATGGCTGCACAGTTCGAATCCATGACTTACCCCTTCATCATTATTCTTTCTGTGCCTTTTGCGGCATCAGGTGTTATCATTGCATTGATGCTCACCGGAACAAGTTTGAACATCATGTCTATGTTGGGAGGTATCATGCTGATTGGTATTGTGGTGAAGAACGGTATCGTGCTCATTGACTACACGCAGCTTTTGCGTGAACGGGGTATAGGACTTATCCGTTCTGCGGTGATGGCTGCTCGTTCTCGTCTGCGTCCTATCCTCATGACCACGCTGACGACCATCTTGGGTATGATGCCTATGGCTGTCAACCAAGGTGTGGGCGCAGAAATGTGGCGGCCATTGGGTATCTCCGTCATCGGTGGTTTGACGGTGTCCACCATTTTGACTTTGATTTACGTGCCTTCTATGTTCTGTGTTTTTGGCGCTGTGGGTATTAATCGTCGCCGTCGTAAACTCAGAGAAAAGCGTGAACTCGAGGATTATTGGAGGGAGCATAAGGCCGAGGAGATGCTCACATCTACCCGTGTTAGTGTGATGGAAAAGAATGCTCAGCGTATTATCAACAATTACCGTCCCGAGGGGGAGTGACAAATGATAAATCGTAGATAAAATTATGAAGACAGTTTTTATTGCATATGATCAGGCACATCAAGACAATGTGATGGAAGCCTTGACTGATACCAACGTGCGTGGCTACACCATCCTCGAGCAGGCTGGTGGGCGTGGCAGCAAGGGTGGTGATCCTCATCTTGGCACTCACGCCTGGCCTTCCATGAACAGTGCCGTCATTTCTATTGTGACGGATGAACAGGTGACCCCGTTGCTCAACCGTCTCAAGCGTTACGATAATGATAATCCCATGCTCGGGCTTCGTGCCTTCGTCTGGAATTGTGAGCAGAGCATTTGATACAATGTGTGAATAGTGCATTGTGAGATAAGCGAATCCATAGTGGCTATTTGGTGATAAAGCATAAAAAAGAAGTGGGACACACAACGACGTGCGTCCCACTTCTTTGTTCAATCTGGCATTCAATGCTGCTTGATTTTTATTTCAAAAATATCGACGCAGTTGCCTCCACCATTGCTTCGTCCTTGTGACGTGGTGAATACATAGCGACCATCTTTCGATACTTCAAGCCCCACGGGATAACTGTCAATAGACATGGAAGTGACGACTTGAAAACTCTTGACATCCACCACATAGAGGGTACTGCTGGCATTGCAGGCAGCGTAGATGTAGCGACCATCGGGTGAGAACTCGATGGTTCGTGCGCCGTTACCCACCTTGCAGTTTTCCCAGCCAGATAGGGGAGTGGTTTTATTGGCAGAGGCCTTAAGTGCAGGGACGGCAGCCAAGAACTTTTCGAGTGGCATGCGCTGGATGTATCCATCGCGGTTGATACTTAGATAGACGTATCCATCGCGGATGAGAAGATGACGTAGGTTGTACATATTGCCTGTGATGCGCCCAAGGTATTGCATTTGTTCGAGGTCAACGACTGCGATTCCGTTGTTGCCAGCCATACAGCCCACCAACAGATAGTGGTTATCGGGAGTGAATGCTGTGCCACGCAGGCAATATCCGCTGTCATCGTCACGGTCAACTTGTTTGGTCATGCTGAAGTTGAGCTTCAGCTTTTGGTCAATAATGGCAAGATAAGTATAGTGCCAGTCGAAGGGGTTATCGCTCTCTATATTGATGATGCCCACCGTGTTGTCGCCCCATTGTGTGATGGCAATGAGTTTCCCGTCAGGTGATGTGGCAATCATTTTGGGCAGCGGTCCTGTGTCCATGAGTCGGATGATGCTGTCTGTTTCTGTGTCAATGATGGCGACAGCAGAGGGATCTTGGGCATTGATGTCGTAGTCGCGACGATAGTAGGGTACCCATAGATATTTTCCTCCATGCGTGAAGCAGCTCTCTACAGGTTTGCCGTAGAAGGCTCCCCATCCTCCAAAGGGAGAGGCAGGATGTTTCGCATCGGGCTGATAGTGCGTGAACTCATAGAAAGGTTTGAAATTTTTGCCCAATAGGATGGTGTCGGCATCCGTGAAATCGTGACGGATGACTTTCATCTTCTCGTTCGTCTTGAAGTCATAC
>CADCQH010000011.1 GCA_902803605.1 uncultured Bacteroidales bacterium
AAAAACATTTAAGACATGGCAGACAACAACATTCAGCGCAGCATCACGACTGCAACGGCTCGCAAACTGGCGAACACCACCAAAACGCCCCCTCAGATGGGCAGTATCACTCCGAGACTCCTTCTCAAACTCCTTCCTTGGACACAGGTGGAAAGTGGCACCTATCGTGTGAACCGCACGAAGGTGGAACTGAAAAGGGCTGAACGCATCGAGATTCAGTATTTCGACGGCGTGCCAAGTTTTACTGCGAAGAACCTTCGCGCCATTCCGCTCTTTCAGAACATCAAGCAAGAGATTGTGGCACGCCTGGCTCGCAACTTCGTGCCTGTTGAGGTGGCACGTGGCAAGAACCTCGTCACTCAGGGCAAGGACAAGCAGCGCTTCTTCATCGTGGCCAATGGTCAGGCTGAGGTCATCAGCACAGGCACACATGGCGAGGAACTCCGCATCGCGCTCTTGGGCAATGGCGAGTACTTTGGCGAGGCAGACCTGCTGAGTGCTGCTGATTCTACGGTCAGCGTGCGCTCAGTGACGGATTCCGTGTTCTTGGTGCTCGACACCCCTGTGCTGGAATCGCTGATTGAAGAGATTCCTGATTTCCGCGAACAATTCAACAATGCTGTGGACAAGCAGTTGCGCCTGAAGGCCACTGTCAATGAACATGGCGAGAAGCATATTGACTTGGTGAGTGGTCATGAGGAGGACAACATCATCCCAGAGACTTACATCGACTATGAAGAGAATCCTACAGAATACTCGCTGAACACCTTGCAGACGGTGGTGCGTGTCCACACCCGTGTGAGTGACCTCTACAATGCGCCCTACAACCAGTTGGAGCAGCAGTTGCGCCTCTCCATCGAGAGCATCAAGGAGCGCCAGGAGTGGGAACTCATCAACAACCAGAAGTTCGGACTCTTGGCCCAGGCTGCCCCTGGCTATAAGATCAGCGCCCGCTATGGTGCCCCGACTCCTGATGATCTTGACGAACTGCTTTCGCTGGTGTGGAAGGAGCCCGCTTTCTTCATCGCCAACCCTCGTGCCATTGCCGCCTTCGAGCGTGAATGCACGTGGCGTGGTGTGCCACCAGTGTCCATCGACCTCTTCGGCACGAAAGTCATCACATGGCGTGGCGTGCCCCTTATTCCGTCCGACAAGGTGGAGGTGAAGGGTCAGTACCTGACCAACCGTGGTGTGGGCACCACTGACATCATCCTCGTGCGTGTGGGTGAGAAGGAGCAGGGCGTGGTAGGTCTGCATCAGGCAGGCATCCCTGGTGAGATTGCTCCAAGCCTCTCAGCGCGTTTGATGGGACTCGACCAATATGGTGTGGCCAGCTACTTGCTCACCAAGTACTTCAGCCTCGCATCTCTCACCGACGATGCCATCGCCGTACTGGAGAATGTGGAGGTAGGTTACTACCATGATTATCAGCACAGGAACAAGATTGAAAAGTAAATGGATGTGCAATATTCTATTTACAATGTACAATTTTGCTGACGCGATGCAAACCGCATGGTAAATTGTACATTGTACTTAGTCAAATTGTAAATGAATAAGATGTATCTGAACGAGTTAGATAATTTTCACTTTGACGTGCCAAACTTGGAAACAACTCCCCAGGCACTCCAGCAGGGCTCGCAGGCTCCGCTGGCGGCTCCAGACCTTTCAGGGTGGGGGAGTGCGCCCCAGATAGGCAGTCTGAGTGCTGCGGACGAGGAACTCTTCAGGGGTGTCATCGCCAAGTATTTCTCGGATGAGGTGACCTCGTCACCCTCATCAGAGGGTGCTGACGATGTGCCGGCAGAGAAGAAGCCGTGCCTGCTCAAGGACAACGGCTTCGGCATCGGCATACCTGAGACGGACATCGTGCGAAACCTCCACTACGACGAGGCCGACACGGTCAACACCGACGAGATTCGCAAGCAGTTTCCCATCCTGCATCAGAAGGTGAACGGACACGACCTCGTGTGGTTCGACAATGGGGCGACCACCCAGAAGCCCCTGCGCGTCATCGACGGACTGAGCACGTTCTACAAGACGGACTACTCGAACATCCATCGCGGCGCCCACACCTTGGCAGCACGAAGCACAGACCAGTACGAGGCGGCCCGCGAGAAGGTGGCACGCTTCATCGATGCGCCAGCCAAGGAGAACATCCTCTTTGTGCGTGGCACGACAGAGGGCATCAACCTGATTGCACAGACTTTTGGCCTGAAGTTCTTGGAGAAGGGGGACAACGTGATTGTCTCCACCCTCGACCACCATGCCAACATCGTGCCCTGGCAGCAAGTGTGCAAATACAAGGAGGCGGAACTCCGCGCCATCCCCATCGACAAGAATGGCGACTTGATTCTCTCTGAATTGGAACGGCTCATCACACCCCGCACCAAATTCATCAGTGTGGGACACGTGAACAATACTTTTGGCACCATCAACGATGTGGAGAGCATCATCCGCACGGCTCACTCCCACAACATTCCCGTGCTGATTGACGGCGCACAGTCCATTGCCCACACGAAGGTGGATGTGCAAAGGCTTGACTGCGACTTCTTCGTGTTCTCAGGCCACAAGATTTACGGTCCCTCAGGCATAGGAGCAGTGTATGGCAAGAAGGAATGGCTCGAACAACTGCCGCCTTGGCAGGGTGGGGGCAACATGATCAAGGACGTGACCATCGAGCGCACGGAATTTAATGCACCCCCAGCACGCTTCGAGGCAGGCACACCCAACATCGCCGATGCCATCGGATTGGGCTATGCCCTCGACTTCGTGCAGAGCGTGGGCATCCACAACATCGAGCGCCACGAACATGAACTCACGGAATATGCGCGCCAGCAAATCGGACGAATCCCTGGCATCACCATCATGGGCAATCCCAAGAAGCGTGTGAGCGTCATCTCGCTCGACATCCCAGGCATTCCTGCACCCCAAGTGGGGCAGCTGCTCGACAAGGAAGGCATCGCCGTGCGTGCCGGACACCACTGTGCCCAGCCAGCCCTCAGAGCCCTCGGCTACGAGATGTCCGTGCGTCCCACATTTGCCGTCTATAACACGAAAGAAGAGGTTGACCGTCTGGTCATCGCTCTGGAACACATCGTGTCAAACAGTTCTAACGCTGGAAGGGGATGAACATGTAGAAAAGGGGTAATCCAGCACACAACTTCTTTCTATCAAGATGAAGTTTTTTGTCCGCCCCATTGCTGTCTGTGAAGATGGCATGGGGTATTTTTCATCAAAAGTTCGTAACTTTGCACTCTCAACTTTAAAAAATGACATACGATTTCGACAAGCCCGTTGACCGCAGCGGTTCGGGCGACTTCAAACACGCAGTGCTCCAGGAACGGTTCGGACGGAGCGACTTGTTGCCCCTCTGGGTGGCTGACATGGATTGGGAGACCCCTCCCTTCGTCACCAATGCCCTCAGACAGCGGCTGGAACATTCCCTCTACGGCTACACCAAAGACCCGGCAGACTACTGGCCCACCGTTCAGCGGTGGATTGAAGACCACCACCAATGGCGGGTGGAGCGCGACTGGCTCACCTACATACCAGGCATCGTGAAGGGCATCGGCATGGTCATCAACTTCTTCCTCAAGGAAGACACCAAGGTCATCGTCCAGCCACCCATCTACCACCCCTTCTTCCTCACACCCCAGGGAAACAAGCGTGAGGTCGTGTGGAACCCCCTCAAGGAGGTGCGCGACCGACAGGGCAACCTCCTCACCTACGAGATGGACTTCGAGGGACTCGAACAAATCTGCCGGTCTGTCTCTCCTTCCTCTCCCTCCTCTCCATCCATGCTCTCCGCTCCCTCCGCCCTGCTGATACTCTCCAACCCCCACAACCCAGCCGGCATCGTGTGGGACAAGGCGACCCTGCAGCGTCTGGCACATATCGCCAAGGAGCACAACATCCTCGTCATCAGCGACGAGATACACGCCGACATGGCACTGTACGGCCACAAGCACATCCCCTTTGCCTCCGTGAGCGATGAGGCGGCAGAGGTGAGCATCACCTTCGGCGCACCCACCAAGACCTTCAACATGGCGGGCATCGTTTCCTCCTGGAGCATCATCCCCAACCCCCAACTGCGCAGACCCTTCTACGCATGGCTCGATGCCAACGAATTCAGCGAGACCCACCTCTTCGCACCCATCGCCACCATCGCAGCCCTGCAGCAGGGAGAGGAATGGCGGCAGCAGATGCTCCGATATGTGGAGGGCAACATCGACTTTCTCATCGACTACTGCCAGACCCACATCCCTCAAATCAAACCCTTCCGTCCCCAAGCCTCCTTCCTCGTGTGGCTCGACTGCCGCGCCTTGGGACTGAACCACCACCAGCTCGTTGACTTCTTCGTCAACCAAGCCCGCCTTGCCCTAAACGATGGCGAGATGTTTGGTCCTGGCGGCGAAGGCTTCATGCGCATCAATGTGGGCACCCAGCGCAACGTGCTGAAAGAAGCCTTGGAGAGAATTGAGGGGGTTAGGGTTTAGTGTTTATAGTTTATTGGTTATTGAGGTTGAGAGTTGAGGTTTGCAAAACAAAAAATAACCAAATAACCAACTAAACTCTAAACACTAAACACTCAACTTTACTTGCTCGTGATGTGCAAGAAGCGTGTGAGGGTGCTGCCCAGACTGCGATCCATGTTGTCGATGTAGGTGTCGAGGATGCGGGTTATGCCCTGCAGGGGGATGACATCGTAGTCGGCGATGGAGGCCGGGATGAGGGTGCTGTGCCCTTCGTGCAGGAGGATTTCGTCGCCAGTGGTGCGCATCTTTATCTTGCAGTCGCCCTTGATGCACATGCTGATGATGAAACTGTCGTACTTGATGAGATTGCGATGGAAGGTGCCTGTCATCTCTGTGACACGGACACTGAAATGGGGTGAGTCGATGATGCGGTTGGCACGTCCTGCCAGATTGCTGTATTGTGTCCTGTAGTCATCCTCCACACGGAAGTTGAGCGCCTGTGCCGCGAGTTGGGTGTGCAGTTCGCGCGGTTTGCCGTCCATGCCAGGACGGTTGTAGTCGAAGATGCGGTAGGTCACGTCCGACGACTGCTGCACCTCTGCCAAAAGGATGCCGCCACAGATGGCATGGACACGTCCTGCGGGCAGGTAGAAGACGTCGCCAGCCTTGACCGTATGCTTTGCCAGCACGTCCACAATGGTTCCGTCCTCGACTCTCCGCTTGTACTCCTCTGGCGTGATTTCGTCCTTGAACCCTGCATAGAGGTGGCTCCCTGGCTTGGCGTCAATGATGTACCAGATCTCGCTCTTTCCGAATTTCCCATGTTCGCGCTGTGCCATCTCATCGTTGGGATGCACCTGAATGCTGAGGTCTTTCTCGGCATCGATGAACTTGACCAGCAAGGGCAACTTCCCTCCGTATTTCCGTGCCACCTTGCCGCCAAGGATGCGGGCTGGTGAGAGGTTGATGACGCTCGTGAGGTCTTGCCCTGCGAACTCACCATTGCTGATGATGCTAGTGCTGGACGGGACGGCGCTCACCTCCCAACTTTCTCCTATAGGCTCATCTGTCGCCTCCAATCCCTTGTAGGGACGCAGACGGTGACCTCCCCACACGATGGTGTGGAGGTTGGGCTCAAACAGGAGGGGATACAGTTTTTTCATGTTTCACTTTCTTTTATACCATTCTTGCAACACGTAGAAGGCTTTCTTCTTCTCGCCTTTGTCGCTGAAGAGTCCTTTGCGGTTGTAGTACTGCTGGATGTCGGGCAGGACACGTCGGGGGGAACGGAAGTCCTTGAGAATCCAAGGGGTGGTGCCTGCAAGTCCTTCAATCTTGTCAATCATGGCGATGTTCTCACGATAGAGGTTCTCCTGGAACTCCTCTGTCCAGCGCTGGTTCTTTGCACCATGGTAGCCAGCCTTGGCACCTCCGCCAAACTCGCTGATGATGACAGGCTTGTCGTAGGGAATCTCCCACTTCATCTTGGGCGCATCGTTCACATCGCGATACCAGCCGATGTATTGGTTGAACGACACCACATCCACGTACTGGTTCATGTTGTCGTTGAGACGGTTGACGTAGTTGGAAGCGCCTGTCACCTCCATCGCCATCGAGATGAGGCGGGTGTTGTCCTGTGTGCGTGCATAGGTGGCGAGTCGGCTGAGGAAGGAGTCACGCTGGGGCGAGTGGGGCGTTTCGTTGGCGATGCTCCAGATGATGATGTTGGCACGGTTTTGGTCGCGTGCAATCATGTCGCGCAACTGTGCCTGTGCATTGTCGAAAGTCTGGGTATTCGTCCATGCGATGGTCCAATAGACAGGAATCTCAGACCAGACGAGGATGCCCATGCGTTCAGCCTCCTTGACGGCATATTCGTTGTGGGGGTAGTGAGCCAGGCGCACGAAGTTGCAGCCCAGTTCCTTCGCCCATGAGAGGAGGGTGTGGGCGTCTTCTGTGGAGTTGGCACGTCCGCCTCCGTTGGGTTTCTCCTCATGGATGGAGATGCCCTTGAGGAAGATGGGCTGTCCATTGAGCAGGATTTGCTTGCCGCGTGTCTCGATGGTGCGGAAACCGATGTCATCGGTCAAGGTCTCGCCATTGAGCGTGAGGTTGACACGATAGAGTCTGGGATTCTCAGGCGACCATAATTGCGGCTTTGCCATGAATTGCCATGCTGCCTTTCCTTCAGCATCGGTGGTGACGGTCTTGTTGATTTTCAGTTCAGGAATGCTGAGTGTCACCTGCTGTCCTGCCTCGGCCTTGTTCAGCTTCATCTGGAACTGCAACTGTTGCTGTGCATTGAGTTTGTCGCCCTTCATGGAGAAAGGCTTCTGGATGTGCAGGGAGTAGTTCTCGATGTAGAGTGGAGCAATATCGACAAGGAGCACGTCGCGTGTGATTCCTCCGTAGTTCCACCAGTCGAAAATCTGTGTGGGCACATCCTCTGCGTGGCGCTTGTTATCGACCTTCACGATGACTGTGTTCTCGCCATCCTTGAGTTGCTTGGTCACATCGAAGTTGAAAGGTGTGAAGCCGCCGATGTGGTGTCCCACTTTCTGGCCGTTCACATAGACGTGGCAGTCGTAATTGACAGCACCAAAGTAGAGCAGGGTGTTTCGACCTTCAGCAGGATGCCAGTCAAAACTCTTCTTGAACCATACGGTGCCCTCGTAGAAGAACAGGCGTTCGTCCCTGGTGTTCCAGTCAGACGGAATGGGCATGGTGGGGGAGGTGTCGAAGTCGTATTCCACAAGGTCTTCTGGACGTTGTGGCTTGGCATTGCGGAAGAATCCCCATGCTGTGGGGTTCATACGGTAGTCATAGTAACCCTCTTCCTGCACATCGACGATGTAGTTCCATTGTCCGTTCAGAGAAGTGGTTTTGCGTGCCATCACATTGCCCACCAATGGGAGGGTGTCAGCCATGGCGAAAGAGGGGAGAATCGTCCCCAAGATGAGTGTCAAAACTAAGTGCTGTAATTGTTTCATGTCAGTAAAGTGTTATGAGTTGTCAGTAAATTTGGTGGCAAAGGTAAGGAAAAAACTGAAAAGTGGCAAAAGTGCGTTAAAAAAATATAATATTCATGCGCTCTTTCTTTACTCAAAGTGGAAAAGTTGGTCTATGGTAAGGATTTCTGATGGAATGAGGGGGATGAGATGAATGGGATGAGAGGGATGTTTTATGTCTGAAGAATGAGAAGGCAGGGATGATTCCAGAGAGAAAGAGAGAGAAATATAGTATATGAAGGGTTTATTGTTAACTGTGCTGTTCAGTGCGGTCACTCTTTTGTCATTTGCACAGGAAGCGCGGAGTAATTTTTCGATTAATGGTTATCTGACGGACATCGATTCCAAAGAACCGATGGAGCATGTGTCTGTGCAGTTGTTCACTGTGGCGGACAGTGCGTTTGTGGGTGGAACGGTGTCCAATAGCCGAGGGAACTTCTCAGTGGATGTGCCGTCGGTGGGAACATACCGTCTGAAGATTTCATTTATAGGTTATCAGACGGTGGAACGTGAGGTGATTCTGCGCAGGGCACAGAACCTGGACTTGGGGAACATCCGCATGGCGACGGATGACCGCCTGCTGAAGGAGGCTGTGGTGTCGGCCAATGTGCCCCAGGTGGTGGTGAAGAAGGACACGCTGTTGTATAACCCAGAGGCATTCCGCACTCCGGAAGGGTCTGCCATCGAGGAACTCATCAAGAGGATACCCGGGGCAGACATCGATGAGGATGGGAACATCACCATCAATGGCAAGGCTGTGCAGAAGATTCTCTTGGATGGGAAGGAGTTCATGCTGGGCGATATTGAGACCGCCCTGAAGAACATACCTGTGAGCATTATCCAGAATGTGAAGTTCTATGACCAGCAGAGTGACGAGAGCCGCATCACTGGCATCGATGATGGCAATAAGGAGACGGTGCTGGACTTCACGGTGAAGAAGGGCATGAACCGTGGATATATGGCGAATGTCGATGTGGCTGGAGGTACTGAAGACCGCTATGCCATGCGAGGGACGGGCAGCAGTTTCACTGACAAGAGGCGGATTGTGCTGATGGGCAACATGAACAATAAGGAGGAGAATGCAGGATGGTGGAACCGTCGAGGACTGAACACGAACAAGATGTTGGGTCTGAATCTGAACTATGACGATGACGAGCATTGGAAGATTGATTTTGGTGTGAGGTGGAACCATCGCACAGGCGATAACCGTAATGACAATGCCAGTGAGAACTTCTACAGCCAAGACTATAGAACCTTCTCGAACAGGACTTCTGTCAACCTGACGCGCAACAACAACTGGAACGGAAACCTGCGTGTGGAGTGGAAGCCCGACACCTTGACCACGCTGCTCTTGCGTGCCAATGGCGGTCTGGGTACGAATGATGGGACAACCACTTCACTCAGCGCCACCTACAGCGATGACCCCTACACATACACGTCGGCTCCTTTGTCGGACGATGCCATCGAACTGATGCACGAGAAGGACTTGGCAGTGAACAGGAATGACCAGGCAAGCCTTACTTATGGACGCAATCGGAACGTGTGGGGAATGATGCAGTTCTTCCGCCGACTGAATCCGAAGGGGAGGAATGTCACGTTCCGAGTGGAGGGCAGCGCCAGCGACAACAAGCAGCGCAATGCGTCGAACAACCACGTGCATCTCTTCCGCATTCAGAACATGGCAGGCGAGGACTCCACTTACTTCACTGCACGCTACAATACCACCCCGTCCGACAACAGCGGCTTTGTGGTGAGTGCCACGTACAGCGAGCCGCTCTGGAAGGGGGCACATCTGCAGACAAGGTATGAGTTGAGGTACAGCCAGAACAAGTCCGACCGCCAGACTTTCGACTTCAGCCATGAGCCGATGAATCCCTTCGAGGGCATCGTTCCGGTCTATCGGGACTGGGACTCCTGGCTGGGACCACAGTCGAGGTTTGCCGACTTTGACCGACCTCTGGACGCCTTCCTGGACAAGAACCTCAGCCGCTATTCCGAATACAGGAACTACACCCACAACATCCGTCTGACCCTGCGTCACAAGGCCGAGACATACGACTACAACGTGGGTGTGCTGCTCCAGCCTCAGCAATCCAATTTCATCCAGGACTATCGTGGCATTTATGTGGACACTGTGCGCAACGTGACCAACTTCACCCCTACGATTAACTTCCGCTACCAGTTCAGCGAGCAGAGCAGTTTCCGCCTGAACTACCGTGGCGACACCCGTCAGCCTGACATCACCCAGTTGCTCGACATCACCGACGACAGCAACCCCCTCTACATCACCCAGGGCAACCCTGGACTGAAACCCCAATTCACCAACACCCTGAACCTGTACTACAACAATTATATCGCACGCTGGAAGAGATCCATCGTCGTGTATGCCAACTACAGGAACATCCGCAACTCCATCTCAAACCTCGTGCAGTACAACTCCGAGACGGGTGGCAGTGTTTCACGTCCGGAGAACATCAACGGCAACTGGAATGCCGACGGTGGATTCAACTTCAACACAGCCATCGACACCCTCGGCCGCTGGAACATCGGCACCGACACCCGTCTGCGCTACAACAACTACGTGAGTTATGTGGCTCAGGCAAAAGCCGATGCCAGGAAGAACACGACCCGTTCGACAACCCTCAACGAGCGTCTCAACTTCAGTTTCCGCAACGAGTGGCTCGAAGTGACCCTCGACGGCAACGCGACCTACCAGCACACCCGCAACGAACTCCAGCCTCAGGCCGACCTCGACACCTGGCAGTTCCGCTATGGAGGCCAGATACTTGTCCGCATCCCTGGCGGCTTCGAGGTCAGCACCAACATGAGGCAGTCCAGCCGCAGGGGATACAACGATCCCTCCATGAACACCAATGAACTCATCTGGAATGGCCAACTCTCCAAGTCCTTCCTCAGCGACAAGACACTCACCGTCGCCCTGAACTTCTATGACCTCCTTCGTCAGCAGAGCAACTACGACCGTTGGGTGTCCGCCACCAGCCGAAGCGACACACAGTACAACAGCATCAACTCCTACGCCATGCTGCATGTCCGCTACCGCCTCAACCTCTTCGGAGGAAAGAAGGATACGGATGAACGCTATCAGAAGAAATGGGGTAAGACGGAATAGGAATACATGATTTTTTACCAAAACTTAATCTATATGAAAGACTTCAACTACTACGCGCCGACAGAGGTTGTGTTCGGCAGAGACTCAGAATCCAAAGTGGCTCAAATGATTCGTAAGTACGGTGGCACAAAAGTGCTGATCCACTTCGGAGGCAAAAGCGCCATACAGAGCGGGCTCCTCCCTAAAGTGTGCGACCAACTGTCCCAGGCGGGCATCCCCTATGTCGCCTTAGGTGGCGTCGTGCCCAACCCCCGACTCTCGATGGTGCACAAAGGCATCGAACTCTGTAAGAAAGAAGGTGTTGACTTCCTCCTTGCAGTAGGCGGAGGCAGCGTCATCGATTCCTGCAAGGCCATCGGCTATGGTGTCCCCTACAAGGGCGAGGTGTGGGACTTCTACCTTGGCAAAGGCAAACCCAAGTCCATGCTCCCACTCGGCTGCGTCCTGACCATCCCTGCTGCGGGCAGTGAGATGAGCGAGTCGAGCGTCATCACCAACGAAGACGGCGATGTCAAGCTTGGCTACAGCAACAACCTCTCCCGTCCCAGGTTCGCCATCATGAATCCAGAGCGCACCTTCACCCTGCCACCCTATCAGACGGCAGCAGGCGTGACCGACATGATGATGCACACCATGGAACGCTACTTTACCAAGGACGATGACATGGATGTGACCACAGCCCTTGCCGAAAGCCTCCTCCGAGAGATGAAACACGCCATCTTCCCTGTCCTGAAAGATCCTGAAGACTACCGCTACAGGGCTCAGATCATGTGGGCTGGCAGCCTCATGCACAACGGCCTGACAGGGTGCGGCATCAGCGATGACTGGGCAACCCACCAGTTGGAACATGAACTCAGCGGCATGTTCGACGTCACCCACGGAGCAGGTCTTGCCGCCGTATGGCCAAGCTGGGCACGTTATGTCATGCACAAAAACCTGCGCCGCTTCGTCCGCTTCGCCGTCAACGTCATGGATGTGCCCAACGACTACACAGATCCTCAGGCTACAGCCCTCAAGGGCATCGAGGCCATGGAACGATTCTACCATGCGATTGGTATGCCTGTCAACATCCGTGAACTGATTGGACGTGACATAACAGACGGGGAAATCAAGGAGATGGTACGCAAGTGCAGCCGTGGTGGAACCCACACCTGCGGTCAGCTTAAAGTCCTTAAAGCCGATGACATGGAGGCCATCTACCGCATGGCACGTGGGTAACATTCATTCATTAAGGGGCACGGACATCGTCCTCCATCAATCATCAGACTCCTCAATACATGGACACAATGAAACGCTTTTTCTTCCTCCTCCTCCTCATGGCAAGCAGCCTCAGTCAGGCCCAGAACCTTCAGTTGAATGACCTTGAGTACTTCGAACGTCAAGGAGTGAACGTGCTGGTCTTCAGCAACAGTTTCAACGGCGGGTTCAATGACGAAAAGAACTCTGGCATAGAGGTGATACACCATGGCGTCAGGACAGTTCAGGGCGGGGCAGTGCGACTGAACAACACGCCTGAACAATGGGATCTCGTCCCCAAGATGACCTCACGCAAGGTCAACAAAGAAACCCAGAGCATCGAGGTCGGCATGAGGTATGACGACTACGACTTCGACTCGCGGGTAGTGGTCACAGCCAAAGGGAAAGCGGTGGAAATTGCGGTATGGCTGGACAAGCCTGTGCCAGAAATCCTTGCTGGCGATGCAGGTTTCAACATCGAGTTCCTGCCCTCCCAATACTGGCTCAGGACCTACAAGGTGGACGGACGTCTGGGGAGACTTCCACGTTATGCAACAAGTCTCACCACCACCCGCCCCAACAGCGAGAAACCTCGTCAGTTCAAGGGCTTCAAGACTTATGATGACCGCGGAACAGACCGGTTTGTTGACCCCCTGCCCTTCGAAGTGGGTCACCAAATCACCCTCGCCACCGATGACCCTCAGCGTCTCATCAGCATCTCTTCCGAAGACAGCGAACTCCGCCTCTACGACGGACGTATGCTGGCACAGAATGGCTGGTTCGTCCTCCGTTCTGTCCTGCCCAAAGGCAAGACAGGAAAGGTGGTGACCTGGACGCTCGAACCCCATGCCGTGCCTGGATGGATCAGGGAACCCAACATCGGTTTTTCCCAAGTGGGATACATGCCCGACCAGCCGAAAGTCGCAGTCATAGAATTGGACAAGAATGACACCCCCCGCAAGGATGCTGCCCTTATGAAGATCAATGATGACGGCACAACTTCTGAGGCATATCGCGGCAACATCAGGTCGTGGGGACCCTATTTCAAGTACAACTATGTGAAGTTCGATTTCTCCTCCGTCCGCCAGCCAGGAGTGTACTATATCCAGTATGGCGACACCCGCACCAACGACTTCCTCATCGACCCACACGTCTATGACAAGATAACCGACGCTACCACTGATGTATGGGTTCCCATCCACATGAACCACATGTATGTGACGGAAGGTTATCGGACTTGGCATGGCGAACCCTTCAAGGAGGGTTACTTGCAGGCACCTGAAAGCGACCACTTCGATCTGCACCGTCAGGGGGCTTCGACAGACACCAAGTACAAGCCCTACGAACTCATTCCAGGGCTCAACGTCGGCGGATTCTTTGATGCTGGAGACTTCGACATAGAGACAGGGTCGAACATCAGTGTCGTGCAGAACTTCATCCGCACTTGGGAACTCTTCCAGCCCCAGCGTGACGAAACCTTCGTCAGCCAGAAACAGCGATATGTCGATTTGCACAGGCCTGACGGAGTTCCAGATGTCCTGCAGTTCATCGAACACGGCACGCTCAACCTCGTAGCCCAGGCAGAGCAGATTGGTCACATGGCCTCGACGCTCTCCAATTCCGTGCTCGACAATTACCATCATCTTGGCGATGCAGCCTCCATCACCGACGGCCTGCACTATGACCCAAGCCTGAAACCCTATGAGGTGTCTGCTGACGGAAAATCGAGCGGAACACCTGACGACATGTGGGCATTCACCACCAGAAACCCCAGTCTGGATTTTCAGGCAGCCACCATGTTCGCCGCTGCCAACCGTGCCCTCCAAGGTTACAATGACGACCTTGCCGCCCGAGCCCTCACACAGTCCAAAAGGCTTATGCAGGAGGCAACCGAACTCATGTCGCGCAACCAGCGTGGTGGACAGCGGAACAACAGAAGAGGCAATCTTGGCACGAATCTCCAACTCTATGCAGCCACCCACGAGCAGCAGTATCTGGATAACTTCAATGCCCAGATCTGGCAGTCGCTCGACCGCAATGTGAACGGCACCATCCAGACTGCCTTGGACGCCGTGCCTTTCATGGGCGATGACTACCGTCAGCGTCTGCGGCCTTATGTGGAGAAGTACGCCGTCTATCTGGACTCCCTCTCCACTCAGAATCCCTACGGACTGCCCATCGGACTGGGTAACTGGGCTGGGGGAGGACAAGTGCTCAGTTTCGGCACCACTGTCTGCTTTGCCCACCTATATTTCCCGGACATCATCAAGCGGGACATCGTCTTTCGTGCCGCTGACTGGCTCTACGGATGCCACCCTTACCACAACTATTCCTTCGTGGCAGTGGTCGGAGCAGCCCGTCCCAAGCAGGTCTTCTATGGCAACAACCGTGCCGACTTCTCCTTCATCCCCGGCAACGTGGCACCAGGACTCTTGTTCCGTCGCCCCGACCACTTCGAGAACTATGATGACTGGCCTTTCCTTTGGGGACAGAACGAGGGAACCATTGCCGGAAACACCCAGTACATCATCTTTGGCTCTGCCCTCAAGAATATCGTGGGAGCCAAATAAATTGTAAATTGTACATTGTCAAATTGTAAATCTATGTACATTGTCAAATTGTAAAATATAGAATCCATTCGTTATGAAACAAGACAAGATCATGCGTGTCGGCATCATCGGCACAGGATGGATAGCCGAGAAGGCAGCCCTCACGCTTCAGGGACTGACCGACATCGAAGCCCATGCAGTCGGCTCACGTTCTCCCGAGACAGCCGCAACCTTTGCCTCCAGGTGGAACATCCCCAAGGCCTACGGCTCCTATTCAGCGTTGATCGCCGACCCCGATGTGGACTTGGTCTATGTGGGCACCCCCCATTCCCACCATTTCGACGTGACCAGAGAAGCCCTGCTCGCAGGGAAACCCTGTCTGGTCGAAAAAGCCTTCATGGCCAATTGTCGGCAGACCAGGGAGATTCTCGACTTGGCACATGCCCGTAGGGTATTCCTCGCAGAGGCCATCTGGACACGCTACCAGCCCGTGGTCGGCATGGTGCGGCAACTCATCTCCGACGGCCGCATCGGACAGCCTCGCCTCATCACGGCCACCTTAGGCTATTCGATGGGCAACAAGGCCAGGATCATGCGTCCCGACCTCTGTGGCGGAGCACTCCTGGATCTGGGCGTCTATGCCCTCAACTTCGTCAGGATGTTCGCAGGCCACGAGGCAGACGGACGCTTCGTCTCCTCCGACATCCTCAGCATCGACGGTCACTGCGTGAAGTCAGACACAGGCATGGACTTGACCAATGCCATGACCCTCATCCTCAGCGACGGCACCCTTGCCAATGTGCAGTCGAGCGCCGCTTGCGTGGGCGACAACATCGGAGTCATTGCCGGTACAGAAGGCAACCTCATCATCGACAACATCAACAATCCGCAGACCGTCACCCTCAACGGTCCCGACCGCACCTATGTGGAAACCCTCCACGTCCCACAGCAGATCACAGGTTACGAATACCAGTTCATCGCCTGTCGGAACGCCCTGCTCGAAGGACTGCTCGAACCCCGCGAGATGCCCCACGCCGAAGTCCTCTACATCATGCAGCTGATGGACGACCTGCGTCGCAAATGGGATGTCCGCTACCCCATGGACGTAAATATACAGACAACATGAAGAGACCAATGCTGACCATTTTCCTTGCCCTTGCCACAATCAGCATGTGGGGGCAGGGTGATGTTGACATCAGAAGAAACCAGGTGGGTGCCTACCCCCGGCAAGAAAAAGTGATTGTGGTGGAGGGCATCAACCCCGAGGGGAAAGTCCGTGTGACCACCCCCAAGGGCAAGGTGCTGACCCCAAGGGCGATGCGCGAAGCCGTGTCGCCCCTGTCAGGCAAGACACGCTATGTCATCGACCTTGGCGACCTGAACACGGTGGGTCGCTATCAGGTCAGTGTGGGTGACCGTCAATGCAGCCTGCTCGTGTCCAACCGCCCCTATCAGGACATCGCCAAGGCTTCCCTCCGCCTCTTCTACCTCATCCGCTCGGGCATCCCCATCGAACAGGGCGGTGCATACAACCGTCCCTTGGGGCATCCCGACACCCACGTGCTCGTCCATCCCTCCGCCGCCACCGGGAAGCGTCCGGCAGGCACGGTCATCAGTTCACCCTATGGATGGTACGATGCCGGCGACTACAACAAATACGTCGTCAACTCCGCCTTCAGCATCGGCCTCATGTTCGCAGCCTACGAACAGCAGCCAGCCTACTTCGCCAAGTTGGTCACTGACATTCCCGAAAGCCGCAACAAGACCCCCGACCTGCTCGACGAGATGATGTTCAACCTCAGGTGGCTTCTCACCATGCAAGACCCCGACGACGGCGGTGTGTATCACAAACTGACCACTCCCGACTTTGAGGCCTTCATCATGCCCCGGGATTGCCGCCAACCCCGTTATGTCGTGGCGAAAAGCACCACGGCCTCCCTGGATTTCGCGGCCGTGATGGCAGACGCCGCCCGACTCTTCGCTCCCTTCCAGACGGACTACCCCGACTTCTGCCCACAGGCTGCCGCTGCCGCCGAACGTGCCTATCAGTGGGCGAAGGAACATCCCACCGCCTTCTATCGTCAAGACCAGCTGAAAGACCCTGCTGTCAGCACGGGCACCTACGGCGACGGCAACGCCCGCGACGAGTTCTTCTGGGCAGCCTCAGCCCTCTATCGCCT